>JBMCTR010000009.1:0-14641 GCA_048622955.1 Actinomycetota bacterium | reverse complement strand
GGCCGTTGCTCAGCAGCTCGAGCAGGGCCGCGGCGTTGCGGACCGTCCCGAGGGTACCGCGAGCAGGCCCGGGCTCTGTCACCAGTTCTCCCTCGTCTCCGTGTCTGCTTGTCTGCGTGTTTTCCGTGTCTTCCGTGTCTTCCGTGTCGCCGTCGACCGACTCCCGCCGTGCCTGCGGTCAGAGTAATCCGATCTCGATAACCGGAACAAGCTCATAGAAACAGGTATTGACTTCCGCATAGTGAAATGCAAAATTGTGCCCGTACGGGTCGCAATCCGGACGGTGTACCCCCAATGGACGAGGGAGCGAGGTGGCCAACTGCCGTGTCCCGCGCTTACCGGTACAGCCTCAACGGCAGCAGCCTCGAGCCCGGTGACCTGCAACTCGAGATCGACGGCCTGGCGCTGCGGTTCGGCGGCGTGCAAGCGCTGCGCGGGGTGAGCCTCGATGTCCGCCAGGGCCAGCTGCACGCGATCATCGGGCCCAACGGTGCCGGTAAGACCAGCCTGCTGAACTGCATCAGCGGCCTGTACCGGCCGCAGTCGGGCAGCGTACGGCTCCACTCGGCCGGGGGCCGGGTGGACGATCTCACCCACGCGGGCCCGAGCCGGGTCGCGCGCCTCGGCGTCTCCCGCGCCTTCCAGAACATCGAGCTGTTCAAGCACATGACCGTCCTGGACAACCTGATGCTCGGCCGGCATGTGCGCATGAAGCATTCGGTCTGGAAGTCGCTGCTGTACTTCGGTCCGGCCCGGCGCCAGGAGATCACCCATCGCGAACTGGTCGAGGAGGTCATCGACTTCCTCGAGATCCAGGCGGTCCGGCACGTCCCTGTGGGTGCGCTGCCGTACGGCATCCAGAAGCGGGTGGAGGTCGGCCGGGCAATGTGCCGGCAGCCGGCGCTGCTGATGCTGGACGAGCCGATGGCGGGGATGAACGCCGAGGAGAAGGAGGACATGGCCCGCTTCATCCTCGACGTGAACGACCTCGCCGGCGTCACGGTGGTACTGATCGAGCACGACATGGAGGTGGTCATGGACATCTCCGACGAGGTGAGCGTGCTCGACTTCGGACGCAAGATCACCACCGGCCTCCCGGACGAGGTGCGGGCCAACCACGAGGTGATCGAGGCCTACCTCGGCGAGGAGGCGGCCGCGTGAACGCCGCTGCCCGGCCCGGAGCACCGGCGGCCGCCGCGGTGGTCCGCCCGCGCGAGCCGGCGCCCGAGCCCATCCCGGACGGCACCACGTTCCCGAAGCTGCTCAACGCGCTGGCCGACCGGCACGGCGACGATCAGGTGGCGATGCAGGAGAAGCGCTACGGAATCTGGCAGCCGGTCGGCTGGTCGGCGTACCGCGCCAGGGTTCGGGACTTCGCCCACGGGCTGGCCGAGCTCAATGTGCGGCCCGGCGAGGTGGTGGCGGTCCTCGGCGACAACCGGCCGGAGTGGCTGATCACGGAGCTCGCCGCCCAGTCGCTGGGCGCGTGCATCGTGGGCATCTACCCGACCAGTGTGGGTGAGGAGATCATGCACATCCTCACCCACGCCGATGTCCGGGTCGTCGTGGCCGAGGACCAGGAGCAGGTCGACAAGCTGATCCGGCTCAAGGACCGGCTCGGCTCCGTCGAGGCCGTGATCTACTACGACCCGCGCGGACTGGAGCACTACCCGCTGGACTACCTGCACGAGTTCACCGCCGTGGAGGCGCGCGGGCGCGAGTACGAGCGGGCGCATCCCGGCTGGCTGGACGGGCAGGTCGCGGCCGGCCGGGCCGATGACATCGCCGTCATCTGCACCACGTCCGGCACCACCGCGCGTCCGAAGCTGGCCATGCTCTCCCATCGCAACCTGCTGTCGATGGGGCGCAGCCTGATGGCGCTCGACCCCCTCGGCCCGCACGACCGCTATGTCAGCTTCCTGCCGTTCGCCTGGATCGGCGAGCAGATGCTCACGCTGGCCTGCGGCCTGCAGGCGGGGTTCACCGTGTCGTTCCCGGAGGAGGCCAGCACGGTCCGCGCCGACCTGCGCGAGATCGGCCCGGACGTGATGTTCAGCCCGCCGCGGATCTGGGAGGACATGCTGTCCTCGGTCCAGGTCCGGCTGGGCGAGGCCGGCTGGCTCAAGCGAGCGGCGTTCGCGTGGGGCTACCGGGTGGGCAGGCGGGTCGCCGAACGCCGGGTGCGCGGCGAGCCGGTGCGCCTGCTCGACCGGCCGCTCGCGCTGCTCGCGGAGATCATGGCGCTGCGCCCCGTCCGCGAGCAACTGGGCCTGACGCGCGTGAAGCGCTGCTACACCGGCGGGGCCCCGCTCGGGCCCGACGTGTTCCGCTTCTTCCACTCCATCGGCGTGAACCTCAAGCAGATCTACGGCCAGACGGAGATCTGCGGCATCGCGGTCGCGCACCGCGACGACGACCTGAGGTTCAACACCGTCGGCGGGCCGATCCCGGCCACCGAGCTCGCCATCGCGGACGACGGCGAGATCCTGCTGCGCAGCCCGGCGGTGTTCCAGGGCTACTACCGCAACGAGGAGGCCAGCCGCGAGGCGGTCGACCACGACGGATGGCTGCACACCGGCGACGCCGGCTACCTCGACGAGCACGACCACCTGGTCGTCATCGACCGGGCCAGCGACGTCATGGTCGCGCCGGACGGCACCCGGTTCAGCCCGGCGTTCATCGAGAACAAGCTCAAGTTCAGCCCGTACGTCGAGGAAGCCGTCGTGTTCGGCGGCGAGGCCGACGGCACCCCGCGCCCGTACATCGCCGCCATGATCACGATCGACATGCAGACCGTCGGCGCCTGGGCGGAGCGCTCGCACCTGTCCTACACCACCTACACCGACCTGGCCCAGAAGCCGGCCGTGTACCAGCTGATCGCCGAGGAGGTCCACCACGCGAACCAGGACCTGCCGGAGAGCATCCGGGTCCGGCGGTTCCTCCTGCTGCACAAGCAGCTCGACCCCGACGACGAGGAGATCACCCGCACCCGCAAGGTGCGCCGAGGGGTGATCGTCGAGCGGTACGGCGACCTCGTCGATGCTCTCTACGGCGACGCCGACTCGGTGTCGGTGACGAGCACGATCACCTACCAGGACGGCACGACCGCCGAGCGCACGATCGCGCTCACCATCCTGACCATGGACGGCTTCACCCCCGCCACCACGCGGCGCGGGTTCGCGTGGAGCGGACGGTAGGTGACGCCGCGTGGAAACCTTCCTCCAGCTGACGATCACCGGGCTCGCCAACGGCGCGATCCTCGCGCTCGCCGCACTCGGGTTCGTGATCGTCTTCAAGGCCACCGGCGTCATCAACTTCGCCCAGGGCTACTTCCTGCTCCTCGGCGCCTACCTGGTCTGGGCGGGCATCGTGCAGTTCGGCATGCCGTGGTACTTCGCGGTGATCGTCGCACTCATCGTGGCGGTCCTGGTCGGGCTCGCGACCGAGCGCTTCGTGCTGCGCCCGCTCGTCGGCGAGAACGTGATCTCGGTGATCATGGTCACGATCGGGCTCTCGTTCGTGCTGCAGGGCGTCGTCCAGTTCATCTGGGGCACCGAGCCGCAGCCGATGCCTGCGTTCATTCCGCGCGGCTCCGTCGAGGTCGCCGGGGTGCCGCTGTCGGTGAACCGCATCTGGGCCGTCGTGCTCGCCGGCGCCGTCCTGGCCGCGCTGAGCCTGTTCTTCCAGCGCTCCCGGCACGGCATCGCGATGCGCGCTGTCGCCGACGACCAGCAGGCGGCCATGACCGTCGGGATCAGCGTGCGCCGGGTGTTCGCCCTGACGTGGGCGCTCGCCGCGGCCAGCGCCGTGCTCGCCGGCGTGATCGTCGCGAACCTGTTCGGGGCCTCCGCGGAGGTCGCGACATTCGGCCTGCTCGTGTTCCCGGTCGTGATCCTCGGCGGCCTGGACTCGGTGCCCGGTGCCGTCGTCGCCGGAGGGATCATCGGGCTGCTCGTCTCGTACACCTCCGGCTATGTCGGCGGCGGGCTCCAGCAGGTCATCCCCTTCGTGGTGCTCGTCCTGATCCTGCTGTTCCGCCCGTACGGGCTGTTCGGCGAGGTACGGATCGAGAGGGTCTGAGGTTCTCCATGGCGACTGCGACCGGCGTCTACCACACCAGCTACGAGGCCGACTACGCGCTTCGCAAGACCCGCGCGGAGTGGACCCGCCTGGCGCTCATCGGCGCCGTCGTGGTCGCGGCGCCGTTCGTGCTGGACGCGTTCTGGCTGACGGTCGCCAACCAGGTCGGCATCGCGATCATCGGCGCGATCGGGTTGAACATCCTCGTCGGCCACACCGGCCTGATCAGCCTGGGCCACGGCGCGTTCCTCGGCGTGGGCGCGTACACCTCCGCGATCATCGCGAGCAGGCTGGACGCACCGGTCCTCGTCGCCGTCGGCGGCGCGGTGGCCGTGACCGCGGTGGTCGGCACGTTCTTCGGTCTGCCGTCGCTGCGGCTGAAGGGCCTCTACCTCGCGATGGCCACCCTGGCCGCGCAGTTCATCCTGCTGTTCGCGTTCCGCAACTGGGAGTTCGTCACCGGCGGCACCGACGCGACGGTCCTGCAGTATCCGGAGATCCTCGGCTGGACGCTGAGCACCGACTTCGCCTGGTACTGGGTCATCATCGGGGTCGCCGTCGCCGTGACCTTCGGCGCGCGCAACCTGTTCCGCACCGGGCTCGGCCGGGCGTTCCACGCCGTCCGCGACCAGGACATCGCCGCCGCCGTCATGGGCATCAACGTCGGGCGGCAGAAGCTGCTGGCCTTCGCGATCTCGTCCGGCCTGGTCGGCCTGGCCGGCGCGTTGACCGCGCACTACCGCACGATCGTGACCTGGGAGCGGTTCACACTCGACGTCTCCGTGCTCTACCTCGCGATGATCATCGTCGGCGGGCTCGGCAGCGTCGCCGGGTCGGTCTACGGAGCCACGTTCATGACCGTGCTACCCGCGCTGATCCAGCAGTTCGCCCGAAACCTGCGTGACACGCTTCCGGTGATCAGCCGCGAGATACCCGCCATCCAGCTGATCGTCTTCGGCCTGGTCATCGTGCTCTTCCTGATCTTCGAGCCACGTGGCCTGGACCGAATGTGGCAACGGATCAAGGACTACTTCCGCCTCTGGCCGTTCCGCTATTGACAACCAGCACCCACCGACAACGGAACACTGACAAAGGAGTTGGTATGCACACGACGAAACGGACCGCATCGCTGGGCATCTTCACGGCGATAGCGCTCGCCCTTGCCGCCTGCGGCGGTGACGACGACACCGCCGGCGAGGGCGACACGGAAGGCGCGGCCGCCGAGGGTGAGCCGATCCTCATCGGGAACATCGCCGATCTCACCGGCGCCACCGGCGACGTCGGCACGCCCTACTCGGAGGGCATCCGCGGCTACGTCGAATGGCGCAACGACCAGGGCGGCGTCGGCGGGCGGCCGATCGAACTGCTCTGGGAGGACTACCAGTACGACGTGGCCATCGCCGAGCGGCTGTACGCCGACTACACCTCGCAGGGTGTGGTCGCCATCCAGGGGTGGGGCACGGCGGACACCGAGGCGCTGCGCGGCCAGGTGAACGCGGACGAGATCCCGTACATGTCGGCGTCCTACTCCGAGGAGCTCACCAACGTGGAGGAGACGCCGTACAACTTCATCGTCGCGCCGAGCTACTCGGATCAGATGAGAATCGCCCTGAACTGGATCAGCGAGCAGGACCCGGGCGCCGAGGTGGCGGTGTTCCACCACGACAGTCCGTTCGGGACGTCCCCGGTCGAGGACGGCCAGGCCTACATCGACGAGAACGGGCTCGATCTCGGCTACCAGTCGATCGTGATGCCGGGCGGCGCCACCGACTTCGTCGGGGAGCTGCGGCGGGTCGAGGCCGATGGCGTGGGCTACATCGTCGTCCAGAACGTCGAAAGCCCCGCCGCACAACTTGCAGCGGACATCGCCGCACAGGGCCTGGACATCCAGCTGATCCTGCTGAACTGGTCGGGCGGCGAGCTGTTCATCGAGCTGGCCGGGGAGAACGCCGAGGGCGCCATCTCCGTCCAGCCGTGGGCGCCCGTCGCGCACGAGGTACCGGGCCAGGACGACGCCCGTGCCTACCTCGAGGAGCAGGGCGAGGAGCTGACCAGCCTGCACTACACCCAGGGCTGGTGGAAGATGGCGCTGATGTCCGATGCCATCGAGTCGGTCGTGGAGTCCGGTGACGAGGTCACCGGCCCGGCGATCCGTGAAGCGCTCGAATCGGTGGAGGACTACGACACCGGGGGCGTCTCACTGCCCATCACGCTGACCACGCGGGACGACGGCCGCCGCGCCGGCATGGTCTGCTCGCCGATGTGGCAGGTCGACGGCGGCGAGTGGACTCAGCTAGCCGATGAGCGCTGCCCGTGACGGTGCCGCCGGGGGCCGGGAGCGACTCGCCCCGGCCCCCGGCGGGACGGCCGACCGCACGATGGTCCTCGAGTTGAACAATGTCGAGGTCATCTACGAGGAGGTCATCCTCGTGCTGCGCGGGATGTCCCTGCAGGTGCCGGAGGGCAGCATCGTCGCACTGCTGGGTTCGAACGGCGCCGGCAAGTCGACGACGCTCAAGGCGATCGGCGGCCTGCTGCCGAGCGAGCACGGTGCGATCACCGACGGCACGATCACGTTCCGCGGGACCGACATCACGCGAACGGACGCCCCGGAGATCGTCCGAATGGGCATGTCGCTGGTCATGGAGGGCCGGCGGGTGTTCGAACACCTCACGGTCGCCGAGAATCTGGCCGCCGGCGCCCACACCCGGCGAGAGAACTACGCCGACGACCTCGATCTGGTTTACGGCTACTTCCCGCGGCTGGCCGACCTGCGGAACCAGACCGCCGGGTACCTGTCCGGCGGCGAGCAGCAGATGCTGGCCATCGGCCGGGCTCTGATGGCGCGGCCGTCGATCATGATGCTGGACGAGCCGTCGCTCGGCCTCGCCCCCAGGCTGGTCTCGGAGATCTTCGAGATCGTGCAGCAGCTGAACCGTGATCTCGGGACGACGGTGCTCGTCGTGGAGCAGAACGCGCGGCGCGCGCTCGAGATCGCCGACCACGGCTACATCATGGAGCAGGGCCGGATCGTGCTCGAGGGGCCGGCGCGGGAGCTTGCCGACAACCCCGACGTCAAGGAGTTCTACCTGGGCATCGGCGAGTCCGGGCAGCGCCGCAGCTATCGCGAGGTCAAGCACTACAAGCGCAGGAAGCGGTGGCTATGAGCGCTGTCTCGCCGCTGGAGTACGCCCGGTCCTTCGACGAGCGGGTACGGACGGTGCTACCCGAGGCCGCGGCGCGCTGCCCTGGGCTCGCCCGGCGGCTGGCCGCGGCCGGCGTGCCGACCGGTGAGCTGGCGGGCGTCTCCGCCCTCGACCGGGTCCCCGTGATGAGCAAGGACGAGTTGCTCGACCTGCAGCGGGAGAGCCCGCCGTTCGCCGGGCTGGTGGCGACCGACGCGCCGGTCCGCCGGGTGTTCCAGTCCCCCGGCCCGCTCTACGAGCCCGAGCTCGATCGGGCCGACCCTTGGCGGTGGGCGCCTGCGCTGCGCGCGGCCGGCTTCACCGATCGAGACGTGGTGATGAACGCGTTCGGCTACCACCTGTCGCCGGCCGGCGCGATGTTCGAGGAGGCGGCGCGGGCCCTGGGAGCCCGGGTGCTGCCGGCCGGGGTCGGCAACCTCGAACTGCAGGCCCAGGCCTGCGCCGACCTCGGCGTGACCGCCTACACCGGGCTGCCGAGCTACCTGAAGGCGCTCCTCGAGCGCGCCGAGGACGGCGGTGACGATCCGCGGAAGTGGCTGTTGCGGCGGGCGTTCGTCACGGCCGAGCCGCTGCCGCCGAGCCTGCGCGAGTGGCTTGCGGAGCGGGTGCCGGTGGTGCTCCAGGGGTACGGCACGGCGGAGACCGGCAACCTCGGCTACGAGACGCCGGCGATGGACGGGCTCCACGTTCCCGCCGACGCGCTCGTGCAGATCTGCGACCTGTCGACCGGCGAGGCGATCTACGACGGGCGCGAGGGCGAGGTGGTCGTCACCGTCTTCGAGGCGGACGCGCCGGTCGTCCGCTTCGGCACCGGCGACCTGTCCGCCTGGGCGATGGACGAGACGGCGAGCACGGAGCCGACGCCGCGGATTCGCGGCTGGCTGGGCCGGGTGGGCGACGCCGTCAAGGTGCGCGGCATGTTCCTGCACCCGCGCCAGGTGAGCGCGGTCATGGAGTCCGTCGACGGTGTCGAGGCGTACCGGTTCGTCATCGATCGGGTCGACCATCGGGACGTCCTGCGGTGCGAGCTCGTCCCGTCATCGGGAGCCGACGTGGAGGCGGTCGCCGGGGAGATCCGCTCGCGGGTCCGCGACGGCCTCCGGTTCGACGTCGACGTACGGGCCGTCGCCGAGCCCACCGTCGCCGACGGCCCGATCGCCGACACCCGCCGCTGGGACTGACGCTCCTCGAGTGGGCGTATCCATCCCACTACGCGGTGAGGACGATCTCCTCACCCACGCGTAGCGTCCGGTACCGGTCGCCGAAAGCCTGCCCGAAGGCCTCGATCGTCCACTGTGTGCTGTCGTGGCCGGAGAGTGCGACCAAGCCCGGTCCCCGTTCCCGGATGCTGTGAATGACCGCCTGCGCGTCCGTCTCGTTGATGGGACGCCATGGCCAGTGCGGGTTGCCGAGCACCGCCTGGGGGATTTGGGGCGTTCCGATCGGATGGACCGGCAGGTGCAGCCCTCCGACGACGGCGTAGACCGGTGCATCGACGATCTTCTCGGCGGCGGCCAGCGTCTGCTCGATCTCCGGATGCCCGCATCCGGTGATCACCACCAGCCCGCGACCACGGAGGTTCACCACGAGTGCCTGCTCGGCGATGTACCCCAGCCAGAACAGCATGCGGGCCAGCGGAGGCAGCACGGCGACGCCGTTGCCGATGACCCGAGCCTCCTCGACCACAGCGACGTTGGCCCGAGGGTGCGTCATGTCCGTGGGCACGAACGCCTCGAGCGCTCGCGGGACCGGCTGCTCGCGGCCGAAGCTGAAGGTGTGCCGGAACTGCGATCTCGGGCCGCCGACATGGTCAGGATGCAGATGGGAGATCACGACACAGTCGAGGTTGTCGAGCGCCACGCCGAGGTCGTCGGCGTTGGACTCGAGGGCGGTGCGGTCGGCGCCCGTGCCCAGCCCCGTGTCGAACAGGAGGGTCAGGTCGTCCGCCTTCACCAGGTAGGACACACCGGGCTCGCCGTGCAGCCCCGGCCTACCGGTATGACGTTCGACAACCGGGAGAATCGAGAGCCGCTCCACCTCTCCGAGGTTCGTGAGGCTGGCTTCCAGCTCCCGCGCGGTCTGCTTGTCGGCCTTGTTCCGCCCGGCGAGGTACCGGCCCGCGAGCGCCGCAGCCGCGGATGCAGCGATCGCGAGACCACCTTGGCCGCGCAATGCCACCACCTCCCAGTGCCTAGCGTCCGCGCGTGCGTTTCCGCCGTCCAGAGGCAAAGGTCCCGGTCGTGAGCTCAGCCGCGGCCGCTGTCGGCCTTGATCGGTTCCATTGTGATGACCTCCTCGTTCCAGTTCTCCGCGGTCTGGACGATCCAGTAGACGGCGAACAACGCGATCTCGTAGGCCTCCAGGGCGAACACGGTGTGATCCTCGAAGACACGGGTCGTGGTAATGAGGACGCCTCCCAGGATCATGAGTGCTGCGACCGCCGCGTAAATCCAGAACCACGGCTCGTCCCGTTCGTCCCGGTGCTCGACCACCTTGACGACGATCGCTCCGATGAGGAACAGGAACATCAGCAGGGCCGCGAAACCATGGGCGCGCGTGGTGAACTCGTCCCAGTTCTCGACCAGCCACCAGCCGGCGAGCAACGCCGCGGCGGTGATGGCCAGCGACACCCTGGTCCCCCGGCCGCCCCGTGTGATCGGAGTCCGCACGCTCCGGGTCACCACCATGGCGATCCCGGCGGCGACGAGCAGGCCGAAGCCCCCGGCGATCAGCAACGCGTCGATGTTGTTGTCGATGTTCCGCACCACCCAGGTGGCGAGGGAGCCGTCGTCCTCGACCGGGAGCGGACGCGGAGGCACGGACCAGCAGCGCCCGACGTCTGTCGTCGGCGCGACCGCAACGACGGGGGCAAGCCCGCCCGCGACGTTCAGGCACGCGTCCTCGGCAATGCCCCGGCCTTTGTAGACCACGAGCGCGAGGCCCACTGCGATCAAGGTGCCGACGAATACCGCCCGGACGGGTGTGTAGTAGTAGGCACTGATCGAGGTCTGCCAACAATCCGCCCTGCTGCCCTCGATCGCGATCGAAGCGCCCAACAGCACGACGGCACCGATCATCCCGATCCGCAGATAGCGGTAGGTCTTGATCGCGTCCTGCGTCTTGAGCAGTACTGCCCGCCTGGCCATCATCGCCTCCAGCTGCTGCGACGATTGCTCCTGAGCTGTATAGCAGGGTTTGCCGGAATCGGACAGTCGGCGAAATTCGTTCGAAGTCGCGTCATGCCCGTTGACAGGATTCTCGCCATGCGCCAGGACGAGATCTGGGACGACGAGGCGGCCCGGCACTACGACACCCCGGGCACCGGCATGTTCGCCCCTGAGGTGCTGGGGCCGGCGGTTGACCGCCTCGCCGAGCTTGCCGGCGACGGACGGGCGCTGGAGTTCGCGATCGGAACGGGAAGGGTGGCCGTGCCGTTGGCCGAGCGTGGCGTCCCCGTCGCCGGCATCGAGCTGTCCGTTCCCATGATCGCCCAGCTCCGCACCAAGGTCGACGAACAGGCGATTCCGGTGGTCGCCGGCGACATGGCCACCGCGCGGGCGCCCGGCGAGTACGCGCTCGTCTACCTCGTCTTCAACACGATCTCCAATCTGCTCACCCAGTCCGAGCAGGTCGCGTGCTTCCGCAACGCCGCGTCCCACCTCGCTCCCGGAGGCCGCTTCGTCGTCGAACTGGGCGTGCCCGACTTGCGCAAGCTCCCGCCGGGACAGCAGGCGACGGTCTGGCGTTCCGAGCCCGGCTACATCGGCCTGGACACCTACGACGTCCTGAACCAACACCTCGTCTCGCACCACTTCCGGTTCGACGAGGGGAAGCACGCCCGGCTGTCCCGCAGCCGGCACCGCTACGTTTGGCCGGCCGAACTCGACCTGATGGCGCAACTCGCCGGCTTCGAACTCGAAACCAGACATGCGGACTGGGACGGAACCGAGTTCACCGCGGAGTCGCCGTCACACGTGTCGGTATACCGCCTCCCCGCCTGAGCAGGACGGACGCGGCGGATCACTGTGCCGGCTGGAGTGTCTCGATATTGCAGCGCGGTCCGGGCGCTCGTGCCAGCAGCCGCTGGTCTGCGGTGAGCGGGACAGTCCCGAGTAGCTCGGCCAACGCGACGTACGCGGCGTCGTAGCGTCAACGACGATCACCGCGTTGGCACGCGTCAACAAAGCGGGCTGGAAGGCCGATCAACGTGATCGGCCAGGCATGCCTAGTTCGGTCGGATGGCCTGGTGTGCCGCCTGTGGTCGATCGGTAGGCCGGGATGCCGACTGCGCAGGCCATCATGCAGGCCGGCGGTGTCCCGAAGGTTGCAGCGACCTCGTCGTCGTAGAAGGTGAGTCCCGTCGCCCCGTAGCCGAGTGCGTAGGCGGCCAGCTGTAACCGTCCCACGACGATGCCGGCCTCAGTCTGGATCAGCCGGTATCCCCGGTCACCGACGATGCTCAGGGCCTGGTCTGCGTCGGCACAGGCGAAGAGGGTGTAGGCGGAGTCGCCGCCCAGCGCCTGATCGAGGCACAGGTGGGCGGCGGCGGCCCGTGCCGTGCTGCGCGACATGGGCCGGTGAAGCGCCGGTTCTCCGTCGGTCCAGCCATACAGTCCCGGCTCGTATCGGTCGACGGCGTGGACCGAGAGGTGATGCGTTAGCAGCGTGCTGCCGGACGGCAGGGCGTCGATGGGCGTAGCCCTGGTCGCGCACGCCATCCCCCAGTTCAGCAGATCGGCGGGAACCGTCGCGTGCTGCATGATGCGCGTCGAGCCACGGCGCCTGATCACGGTCTCGATGGGGTCTTCGGCCGGCGATCGGACCGAAGGCTCGGAGACCGTCGAGGTCGTCGCCCGCCCAGTACCGTCGAGCGACTCACGCCATGCGAGCACCTGCTCCTTGTCATCGAGGCGGCCAGCGTGCTGTGCGGCGGTGACGAGGGGAAACTCGATCGGTGCCGGCGACAGCGGCGTGGTAGCGAGTTGCAGTTCCTCAAGAGGCGCAGCGTGTTCGGCCAAGTCGGCGCTGTCGACCCGGGCTGGTGCTCCCACCGACGCGATCACCACGGGGAACTCGGTCGATCCGTCGACGCCGAGGAGCCGGCACAGCGCCGCGTCCTGAAAGCCGAACAGCAGGCGTATGCCGATGCCGTGGGCCTCGGCCACCGCGAGCAGGTTGGCGAGCATCGTCCCTGCATCCCAGTGGACGTGTCTCCAGCCCCGCTCCGCGTACTTCCACGCGGTCCGCCACGGAATGCCGGTGATGACAAGCGCCGCCGGAGCCGTGGTGAGGCCGGTGTCAGCCGCTGCGTCGGCCAGGAAGTCCCGGTGGTCGCCGTCCCGCAGCAACTCGAGCCCGAAGACGTCCGGCGCGAAGTGATACACACCGGCGTCGAGGTCGGGCAGGTCCCCTGACACCAGGTATGTCTCCAACGGATGCAAGTTGCCGGCCGAGGCAGCGGCGCGGAAGTACGTGCGGCGCTTGCCGTGGCCAACGACCCGCGTCACCCCGGCCGAATGAAACAGCAGCGCGGCCACCAGGTGGCAGTCGATCCGTACCGGCTCGGTTCGGCCACGGCCGGCCAACACATCGGTCGCAGGCCGTGCACTCTGGGGCAGGTCTGCGGGAAGCTGCCGCTGCGTGACGTCCCGGTAGCGCTTGAACGGCAGCGGCTTGTTGCCCGGATCCATCGGAATGAACTCGGGCACGTCGCGCGGTCTCGCTCCCCGCCGCATCCTGTTCTCGGTCCGCTCGTGGAACCGGCGTGCCGTCTCGCCGTCACTCATCCGGCTACCGAATTACCCTCGCGACCCAGTCGTCAATGTCAGCGCCCTCGTCATCATCGACAAAGACGCCCTCGCCCACGCCATCGGATAGATACCCGACTGTCTCAGAGGCGGCTGCAGCCCTGCTCGCTTTTCTGGCCGCGCAGCGGCATCTCAGCGTCTTCCCGTTCAGTTCACGGGTGATCGACGAGGTGCGTGAACGGCTGCCAGGGTTCGAGCTGTCCAAAGGGACCATACGGTTCAGCGTGGACCGGCCACCCCCGACGACGTGGTGAGAGAGGTCGTCTGGCTCCGTGCTGCGGAGATCGCCGGACCGACCGGCTAAGCCCTTGCCCGAGGTCGCGGTCCTTGAGTGCGGCGGCGGCTCATGGGCGGAAGGTCCGGCGGTAGGTCTCGGGCGTGACACCGAGCCGTTGGCTGAAGTGCCGGCGCAACGTGGTCGCGGTGCCCATGCCCGTGCGCGACGCGATCTGTTCGACGCTCAGGTCCGAGTTCTCCAGCAGTTCCTGTGCCCGCTGTACCCGCTGGGTCACCAGCCAGCGCAGCGGGCTGGTCCCGGTGACCGCGGTGAAGTGCCGCGCGAGGTTGCGTGCGCTCATGCCGGCCTGGCGTGCGAGGTCGCGCACCGTCAACGGCTGCTCGAGACGTTCCAGTGCCCACGGCAGCAGGTCGGCGAGGACGTGGTTACGGCCGTGTGCGACCGCGGCCGGGATGAACTGGGCCTGGCCGCCCGGCCGGTGCGGGGGCACCACGAGGCTGCGTGCGAGCGCGTTGGCCACCGCCGTTCCGTGGTCGGTCCGTACGAGGTGCAGGCACAGGTCCATGCCAGCGGCCTTGCCCGCCGAGGTCAGCACGCGGCCTTCGTCCACGTAGAGCACGTCGGCGTCGACGCGTACCGCGGAGTACCGGTCCTGCAGCAGCGCCGTGTGTGCCCAGTGCGTGGTCGCACGCCGGCCGTCGAGCAGTCCGGCCTCGGCGAGCACGAACGCGCCCGTGCACAGCGAGGCCACGCGGGCACCGGCCCGATGGGCAGCACGGACGGCGTCGACAAGCGCCGCCGGCGGCGGTTCGGCAGCGTCGCGACAGGACGGGATGATCACAGTGTCGGCATCGGCCAGCGCCTGCAGGCTGTGCCGGATCCCCGCCCTGAGCCAGCCGCCGACCTCCGCGCCGTCCTCGCCGCAGATCATGAAGTCGTACCAAGGGTCGGCCAGGCCCCGGTCAACGCCGAAGACCTCGCATGCCGCGGCGAGTTCGAACAGTGGGGTCCCGTCGGCGACGGCCAACGCAACGGAGGCCATGTCCGAAACTGTACGGGAAACGTCGTTGCGGACACTGGCCGCGCCCGGCGGTACGGGCAACGCTGGGCAGCATGAATCAGCGAGTCGCGGTCATGGGCGCCGGGGGCCACACGGGCGGTTTCGTCGTCGCCGAGCTACGGCGCAGGGGCATGGCGCCGATCCCCTGCGGTCGCGCCACCGACCTGAACCTGGCGCTCCGGGACGCCGCCGCGGTGATCAACTGTGCCGGGCCGTTCGCGGCCACGGCTGCACCAATGATCGAGTCCGC
>JBMCTR010000008.1:0-15005 GCA_048622955.1 Actinomycetota bacterium | reverse complement strand
GTGGAGCTAAGGGGACTCGAACCCCTGACCTCCTCCATGCCATGGAGGCGCGCTACCAACTGCGCCATAGCCCCGTGCCTGACCGGCTCAGTAAGGGTAACGGACAGTACCGGCAGGTTCATAATCAACTCTACGTACGCGGCGCAGCCCTCGCATCGGGAGGTCTCGTCGTCCTCGCTGGCTCCGCACCGAGGGTCCGGGCATAGCGGTCAGACGGACAATACGGCGTGTCGAACGGAAGCTGCATGATCGGCGGAGTGGTGGCTGCGCCGGGTGGTTAGCCCTCTTCGATGGCGACCGGGATGGGCAGCGTGCCGGCGTTGTGCTCGACGAGGATCCAGCCGTACGGCGTGTCGCGCAGCATCGACCAGGAGCCGTTCGACAGCCCGCCGATCGCGGTGAACTTCTCCAGCGGCATGCCGATGAGCGCGGCGATGCCCAGCCGCGCCGCTCCCCCGTGTGTCGCCAGCACGGCCAGTCCGTCGTCCGGCAGCTTGGCCGCGATGTCGCCGACGACCTCGGCCATCCGCTGGGCCACCTCCCGCCGGGTCTCGCCGCCTCCCACCCGCAGCAGCGGGTCGCCGGCCCGCCACGCCGCGTAGTCCTCGGGCCACCGCTGCGAGATCTCGGCACCGGTGAGGCCCTGCCACTCCCTGGCGTACGTCTCGCGCAGCCGCGCGTCGAGAATCACGTCCTGTCCGGTCAGCGCGGCGAGCGCAGCGATGGTGTCGTGGGTGCGCCGCAGGTCGGAGGAGACCAGCAGGTCAGGCTCGAGGGCCGCGAGCCGGCGGGCCGCGTCATGAGCCTGCTTCCGGCCGGCCGGGTCGAGCGGGATGTCGGTCTGCCCCTGGAACCGGCCGCTGGCGTTCCACTCCGTCCTGCCGTGCCGCCACAGGACCACCCGCTTGGCTACTCGGCGCGGCCGCTGCGGCCGAGCCGGGCGACCTCCGGCAACGGAATCGTCGGACAGTCCTTCCACAGCTTCTCCAGCGAGTAGTACACCCGGTCCTCGGCGTGCTGCACGTGAATCACGACCTCGCTGTAGTCGAGCAGCACCCACCGTCCGTGGCGCTCGCCCTCGCGGCGGGTCGGCGTCGCGTCGAGAGCTTGCAGCTTCTCCTCGATGCCCTCGACGACCGCGCGCACCTGACGGTCGTTCGGCGCGGAGCACAGCAGGAACGCGTCGGTGATGGTCAGCTGCTCGGACACGTCGAAGGCGACGATGTCGTCGGCGAGCTTGTCGGCCGCCGCCTCGGCGGCCGCGACCACGAGCTCGCGGGCCCGGTCAGTGATGGCCAAACGTCACGCCTTTCGTCACGGCAAATCCTGGACTGCAGCCTCTCACGTCAGGAGCTCCGGTAGAGACCGCGTTTCGCGATGTACTGGACGATCCCCTCCGGGACGAGGTACCAGATCGGCTCGCCGAGGCTGACCCGCTCCCGGCACTCCGTCGACGAGATGGCCAGCGCGGGCACCTCGACCAGGCTCACCTTGCCTTCCGGCAGGCCGGTGTCGGACAGGTCGTGCCCCGGCCGCGTCGCCCCCACGAAGTGGGCCAACTCGAAAAGCTCGTCCAGGTTGCGCCAGGTGAAGATCTGCTGCAGCGCGTCGGCGCCGGTGATGAAGTACAGGTCCCACCCTTCACCGCGCTCGGCGCGCAGGTCGCGCAACGTGTCGATGGTGTACGTCGGGCCCGGCCGGTCGATGTCCGCCCGGCTGACCGAGAACCGCGGGTTGGACGCGGTGGCGATGACCGTCATCAGGTAGCGGTCCTCGGCCGGCGCGACCTCGCGCTCCGACTTCTGCCACGGCTGGCCGGTCGGGACGAACACGACCTCGTCGAGCCCGAACCAGGCCTGAACCTCGCTCGCAGCGACCAGGTGGCCGTGATGGATCGGATCGAAGGTCCCGCCCATCACGCCGAGCCGCTTGCGGTCGGTCACGTGTGCGGCCGCCCCTTGCCGAACGCCAGCGTGATGCCCAGCAGCAGCAGGAAGGCGAGCAGCGCCCCGCCGCCCCACATCTCGGCGGAGACCAACGGTTCCGCCTCTGTCTCAGCGGCAAGCCACATCATGGCTACGAAGCCTACCGGGTCGCCGTCACTCGACCACGTGCCCGTCGCCGGTGACGACGTACGTGGTGCTGGTGAGCTCCGGCAGCCCCATCGGCCCGCGGGCGTGCAGCTTCTGGTTGGAGATGCCGATCTCGGCCCCGAAACCGAACCGCTCGCCGTCGGTGAACCGGGTGGACGCGTTCACCATCACCGCCGCCGAGTCGAGGGTGGCGGCGAACCGCCGCGCGTTCGGCAGCGACCTGGTGACGATCGCCTCGGTGTGCCCGCTGCCCCACCTGCGGATGTGCGCCACCGCCTCGTCCAGCGAGTCGACGACCCCGGCGGCGATGTCAAGCGACAGGTACTCCGCCGCCCAGTCCTCGTCCGTCGCGGCGACGACGGACGGGTCGTACGCGCCGACCCGGTCGTCGCCGTGGACGGTGACCCCGGCGTCGGCGAGCGCGCGCAGCACGGTCGGCAGGAACTCGTCCGCGATGTCCGAGTGCACCAGCAGCGTCTCCGCGGCGTTGCAGACGCTGGGCTTCTGGGTCTTGGAGTTGAGCACGATCGGCAGCGCCTGGGCGAGGTCGGCCTCCGCGTCGACGTACACCGTGCAGTTGCCCACGCCGGTCTCGATGACCGGCACGGTGGACTCCTCGACCACGCTGCGGATCAGGCTGGCGCCGCCGCGCGGGATGAGGACGTCCACCAGGCCGCGGGCCCGCATCAGGTGCTTGGCCGGCTCGTGACCGGCACCCGGGACGAGTTGCACCGCGTCGGCGGGCAGCCCCGCGGACGTGGCGGCCTCGCGGAGCACGCCGACGATGGCCTCGTTGGACTCGGCGGCGCTGGACGAGCCGCGCAGCAGCACGGCGTTGCCGCTCTTCAGGCACAGCCCCGTCGCGTCGGCGGTGACGTTCGGGCGCGCCTCGTAGATGATGCCCACCACGCCGAGCGGGACGCGGCGCTGCTCGAGGGCGAGCCCGTTCGGCAGGGTGTAGCCGCGGACGACCTCCCCGACGGGGTCGGGCAGTGCCGCGACCTGCCGCAGCCCGTCGGCCATCGCCGCGATCCGCTTGTCGTTCAGCCGCAGCCGGTCGACGGTGGCGGGGGCCGTCCCCGCCTGCTCGGCGCGTTCGACGTCCCCGGCGTTGGCCTTGACGATCTCCGCGGTGTTTGCCTCGAGGGCCTCGGCCATCGCGGTGAGCGCGGCGTCCTTCGCCGCCCGTGTCAGCGGCGCGAGCTCCGCGGCGGCGGCGCGGGCGCGGAGGGCGGCCTGGTGAACGGGCGTGGCGTGGTCGTCGGTCATGGCTTCGATGCTAGCGGCCCTCGCGCGCCGTGCGTACTGCTACCGCCGCAGCACGACCAGGTCGTCGCGGTGGACGACCTCCCGCTCGTACGCGGCGCCCAGCTCGCGGGCCAGCTCCTTGGTGGACCTGCCGAGCAGCGGCGGAAGCTCAGCGGAGTCGTAGTTGACCAGTCCGCGGGCCACCGGTCGGCCGTCCTCGCCCACCAGGTCGACCGGGTCGCCGGCGGCGAACGTCCCCTCCACTCCGGTGACGCCGGCGGGCAGCAGCGACTTGCGGTGTTCCACGACCGCGCGGACGGCGCCGGCGTCGAGCCGCAGCCGACCGTGGCCGTACGCGGCGTGCTCCAGCCACAGCAGCCGCCGGGACCGGCGCCGGGACGCGCGCGGGAGGAACCTGGTGCCGACGCGGTCGCCGGCGAGGACCGGGGCCGCTTCGGCGGCGGAGGCGAGCACCACCTCGATGCCGGCCGCCGTGGCGATGCGTGCGGCCTCGACCTTCGTCTGCATGCCGCCGCTGCCGACGCCGGACGGGCCGGTACCTCCGATGCGCAGCCCGTCGAGGTCGTCGAGGTCGCGGATCTCCGGGACGCGCGTCGTGCCGGGCTTGCGCGGGTCGCCGTCGTAGAGGCCGTCCACGTCCGAGAGCAGGACGAGAAGCTCGGCGTGGACGAGTTGCGCGACGAGCGCGGCCAGCCGGTCGTTGTCGCCGAAGCGGATCTCGTGGGTGGCGACCGTGTCGTTCTCGTTGACGACCGGGACGACGCCCATGTCCAGCAGCTTGTGCAGCGTGGTGTAGGCGTTGCGGTAGTGCGTGCGGCGGGTCATGTCGTCGACGGTGAGCAGCACCTGGCCGACGTCGAGCCCGTGCCGGGCGAACGCGTGCGAGTAGCGGGCCACCAGCAGCCCCTGGCCGACGCTCGCGGCCGCCTGCTGGGTGGCGAGATCCCTCGGCCGCTGCGGCAGGCCGAGCGGGGCCAGGCCGGCGGCGATGGCACCGGACGACACGAGCACCACCTCGCGGCCGTCCAGCCGGGCCTTCGCGAGGACGTCGACCAGCGCCGCGAGCCGGTGCTCGTCCAGCCCGCCGGTTGCCGTCGTCAGCGAGGACGAGCCCACCTTCACCACGACGCGGGTGCCGCCGTCGACCGCGGCCCGCGCCGTCCCATCCGTCACGGAGGTCCTCCTTGTCGCTGCTGGACCGGGTGTTCCGACCCCGCTCTTAGGTCTACATCGCCGCACCCGGCCGCACCAACTCGGGTGCGCGCCCCCTGGCGGCGCTCTCATTGATCAATGCGAGCCGTCCAGCCGGCGGTCGGTGCCCCGCGGGCCGTGCAACAGCTCCGCTCCCGCCTCGACGGACGGCTCCCACTCGAAGACCACCGCGTCCTCGTCGCTGCCGATGAGCACCTCGTCCCCGGGCCTGGCGCCGGCGTCGACGAGCGCCCGCTCCACGCCGAGCCGGGCCAGCCGGTCGGCGAGGTACCCGACCGCCTCGTCGTTGGCGAAGTCGGTCTGCTGCACCCACCGCTCCGGCTTGACACCGCGGACCCGGAACCGCTCGCCCTCCTTCGTCACGGTGAAGCCCGAGTCGTCCACCGGCTGCGGCCGGAGCACCAACCGCGCGGGCTCCGGCGGCGGCTCGGCCGCCCGGGACTGCGACACCGCTGCCGCCATCGCGAACGTCAGGTCGCGCAGCCCTTCGTGGGTGGCGGCCGACACCGCGAACACCGGCCAGCCGCGGGCCTCCAGGTCCGGGCGCACGAGGTCGGCGAGTTCCCGCGCGTCGGGAACGTCGACCTTGTTCAGCGCCACGAGGCGCGGCCGGTCCTCCAGCCCGCCGTAAGAGTCCAGCTCACGCTCGACCACGTCGACGTCCGTCAGCGGGTCGCGCCCTGGCTCGATCGTCGCGCAGTCCACCACGTGCACAAGGGCCCGGCAGCGCTCGATGTGCCGGAGGAACTCGTGGCCCAGCCCACGTCCCTCGCTGGCACCCTCGATCAGGCCGGGGACGTCCGCCACGGTGAACCGCACCTCGCCGGCCTCGACCACGCCCAGGTTCGGCGCGAGCGTCGTGAACGGGTAGTCGGCGATCTTGGGCCGTGCCGCGGAGACCGCGGCCACCAGGGACGACTTGCCCGCGCTCGGGAACCCGACCAGGCCGACGTCGGCCACCGTCTTGAGCTCCAGCACGACGTCGCGGTGCTCACCGGCCTCGCCGCGCAGCGCGAAACCCGGCGCCTTCCGCCGGGGGCTCGCGAGCGCCGCATTGCCGAGGCCGCCCTTGCCGCCGCGCGCCACCACGAACCTGGTGCCGGCACCGACCAGATCGGCGAGCGGCTCGCCGTCCGGCGTGGAGACCACCGTCCCGTCGGGCACCGAAAGGACGGTGTCCGACCCGCGGGCGCCGTTGCGGTTGCCACCCTGCCCGGGCGCCCCGTTGCCGGCCCGCCGGTGCGGCGAGCGGTGGTAGTCGAGCAGCGTCGTCGTCTCCGGGTCGACCACCAGGACCACGTCGCCGCCGTCGCCGCCGTTGCCTCCGTCAGGCCCGCCGAGCGGCTTGAACTTCTCGCGGTGGATCGACACGCAGCCGTGCCCGCCGTTGCCGGCGGCGACGTGCAGCACGACTCGATCAACGAACGTGGGAATCGCCATCGCCGCACTCACCTGCCGAACGAGCAACGGGCGGGCCGGTCGCGCAGACCGGCCCGCCCGCAAACTCGAGTCAGCGTCTCCGCCGCTACTCTCCCGCGGGGACGATGCTTACGATCTTGCGACCGCGGCGGGAGCCGAACACCACGGAGCCCTCGGCGGTCGCGTAGAGCGTGTCATCGCCGCCCCGGCCGACGTTGTCGCCCGGGTGGAACCGGGTGCCGCGCTGCCGGACGATGATCTCACCCGGATTGACCAGCTGGCCGGCGTACCGCTTCACGCCGAGGCGCTGGGCATTCGAGTCGCGGCCGTTCTTCGACGACGAGGCGCCCTTCTTGTGAGCCATGCTGTCAACTTCCTTACGTCTCTATACCGGTGACCTTGACCTGGGTGTACCGCTGCCGGTGGCCCAGACGGCGCTTGTAGCCGGTCTTGTTCCTGAAGTGCTGGATCCTGATCTTCGGGCCCTTGCTGGCACCCACGATCTCGGCGGTGACCGCTGCCTTACCCAGCTTACCCGGGCTGGATGTCACCGTGCCGTCGTCGACGAGCAGGACCGCGGGCAGCGAGATTGTCGTGCCGACCTCGCCGTCGATCCGGTCGATGTCGATCACATCACCGACGGACACCTTCTGCTGGGTGCCCCCGCTACGGACGATCGCGTACACCGCGGGCTCACTCTCTATCGTGTCGGGTCTTCAGGCACGCGCCGTGCCACCGGCACCGTGGACGCGTGGGTTCGCGGCGCGACGGGCGCGCCAGCGACCAAGAGTACGGATTCGGCCGTGATCAGGTCAAACCGGCGCCGCGCCGAATGACCACGTTCAGCAGGCGACTATGCCCTCCACCAGGCCTGGAAGCCTGGTGAACCTCGCAACCGGGTCGTTAACGTGATCATTCGGCGCCGGAGGCTGGGTCGACGCGGATCAGGTCGGCGGGCGAGGCCTCGCCGGGGGTCGCCGTCGCCTCAAGCTTGGACGTGACCTCCGCGGTCACCGCGGACGTGCTGGCCTTGCCCTTGTCGCCACCCTTGTCACTGCCCTTCTCGCCACCCTTGTCGCTGCGGCGTCGCCGCTCCCGCCGACCGGACCGGCCCCCGCGGTCGTCGCGCCCACCGGACGTGGCGACGGGCTCGGCGTGGACGTGCAGCCCGCGGCCGTTGCAGTGCTCGCAGACCTCGCTGAAGACCTCGAGCAGGCCGCTGCCGACCCGCTTACGGGTCATCTGCACCAGCCCGAGCGAGGTCACCTCGGCGACCTGGTGCTTCGTCCGGTCCCTGCCCAGGCACTCCACCAGCCGGCGCAACACCAGGTCGCGGTTGGCCTCCAGCACCATGTCGATGAAGTCGATGACGATGATGCCGCCGATGTCGCGCAGCCGGAGCTGGCGGACGACCTCCTCGGCGGCCTCCAGGTTGTTCTTGGTGACGGTCTCCTCGAGGTTGCCGCCGGACCCGGTGAACTTGCCGGTGTTCACGTCGATCACCGTCATCGCCTCGGTCCGGTCGATCACCAGGGACCCGCCGCTGGGCAGCCACACCTTGCGCTCCAGCGCCTTCGCGATCTGCTCGTCGACGCGGTACGCGGCGAAGATGTCGCCGTCGCCCTCCCACTTCTCGACGCGGTCCTGCAGGCCGGAGGCGACGTCGGAGACGTACGACTCGATGGTGTCCCAGACCCCGTCGCCGGCCACCACCAGCTTGGTGAAGTCCTCGTTGAACAGGTCCCTCACGACCTTGATCGCGAGATCCGGCTCGCCGTGCACCAGCTTCGGCGCGTTGCCGGTGGCCGCCTGCTTCTGGATGTCCTCCCATTGGCTGCGCAGCCGGGTGACGTCGTGGGTCAGGTCCTCCTCGGACGCGCCCTCCGCCGCGGTGCGGATGATCACTCCCGCGTTCTCGGGGACCACCTGCTTGAGGATCTTCTTCAGCCGGTTGCGCTCCGCCTCGGGCAGCTTGCGGCTGATCCCGCTCGTCGCGCCGCCGGGGACGTACACGACGTAGCGACCGGGGAGGCTGACCTGGCTGGTCAGCCGTGCTCCCTTGTGCCCGGACGGCTCCTTGGTCACCTGCACCAGCACGGACTGGCCGGACTTGAGCACGTCCTCGATGCGCTTGTCGCCGTCCTGCTCGCCGAGGCTCTCCCAGTCGACCTCACCGGCGTAAAGCACGGCGTTGCGGCCCCGGCCGATGTCGATGAACGCCGCCTCCATGGCCGGCAGGACGTTCTGCACCTTGCCGAGGTAGACGTTGCCGACCGTCGGCTGGTCGGTCGCCCGGCTCACGTGGTGCTCGACGAGCACGCCGTCTTCGAGCACGGCGATCTGCGTGCGGTCGCCGGTCTGCCGCACCACCATCACCCGCTCGACGGACTCCCGCCGCGCGAGGAACTCCGACTCGCTGATGACCGGCGCCCGCCGGCGGCCGGAGTCCCGGCCCTCCCGGCGGCGCTGCTTCTTGGCCTCCAGCCGGGTCGACCCGGTGACCTTGGTGACCTCGCCGTCCGCCTCGGCCTCGCGGGGCTCTCGGACCTTGACAACGGTCGTACCCGTGTCGTCGGCGCCCTCGTCGCCCTCGACGTCGGTCTTGCGCTTGCGGCGACGGCGCCGCCGCGAGGAGCCGGACGGGGTTGCCTGCTCGTCCTCCTGCCCGGCGTCCGTGGCGTCGTCCGCAGGCCGGCTCGGCTCGGCGGCGGTCGTTTCGTCCGTGTCGTCGCCGTCGGAGCCCGGCTCGTCGCCGCCGTCCGCCGCCGTCGTCTTCTTCCTGCGCCCGCGCCCGCCGCGGCGGCGGCGCCGCCGGTTCGCGACACTGTCGTCGGTCTCGTCGCCGTCGCCGCTCGACGCGTCCTCACCTCGGGGTTCCGCGTCATCGTCGCCGGTCTCGGCCTGTTCGACCGGTTCCTCGTCCGTCACGTCCGGTGCCGGCGTGGGGAACTCCGGCGGGATGAACACTGGGGCGCCGAAGGTTGCGACCGGAATGCCATTGGCCGGCTGCTGGTCGGCGCCGGTCGCTGTGACGGTCGGGCTGAGCGGCTGGTCCCCGGCCGCGACGCCGGCCACGGACTCGGGCTCGGACTCGGACTCGCGCTCGGACTCGGGCTCGGGCTCGGGCTCGGGCTCGGACTCGGACTCGGGCTCGGGCTCGGGCTCAGTCGCGGCGGCATCGTCGGCCCCGCGAGCGGCTCCCGTGTCGACCCCACTGTCGGTCCCGCTGTCGGCCCCGGTATCTGCCTCAGTGTCGGTCCCGGCGTCTGCACCGGTGTCGGCCGCGGTCCCTCTGTCCGGCCCGGCACCGGCCTCACCGTCAGCCTCGGTGGCGAACGGCTGCGCGACCGACTCTGGCGGACCTGCCGGCCGGATCACCGCGCGCCGCTGGCGCGGCCGGGAACGGGACGGTGTCTCCGGCTCCTTCTCCTCGGTGTTGTGCTCTGTTTCAGCTATGTAGTTCGCATCCTGCATGCGGGTGTACTCCCGTCAGCCGCCGCCACGTGGCGCCGCGCTCCGCGATGCAGGCGCGCTGCTCACCATGACAACGGCTTGTGGTTGGCCGTCGGTACCCGTGGGCACCGGCGGAAAGCCTTGTCGGCGACGCCGCCCTCCGGACCCTTGCGTCGGCGGCGTTCCCGTCGGCATCCACCGCACTGGCGATCTCACACCCCGTCACGGTCATTGACCCGACGGGGACCACCACCGTGCCGGACACCCCGCCGCAGGGAACACCCGCGCCCGCCGCGTCACATCGGACTAGCAGGGCGGCGCCAGGTGAGCCACCTTGACGGTGCCCGGCGAGAGCAACGTCGAGTCGGGCGGCACTATTTCGTACCGCTCAACCTTTAGCAGTATCGCATATCGCGCCCCACGATGCCGTACCGCCCCGCGGGGCCGCAGGGACTAGCCACAGGTCCGCGCGGAAAGCAGGCTGCTAGTCCGCTGCTAGTCCATCGGGCGCGACTTGATCTCGCCGCTGCTGTGTTGTCAGGCGAGATCCGGGAACCAGAGCTCGAGCTCCCGCTTGGCCGACTCGGCGGAGTCCGACGCGTGCACCAGGTTCTCCGACGTCTCCAGCGCGAGGTCGCCGCGTACGGTGCCGGGGGCGGCCTTGCGCGGGTCCGTCGCGCCGTTCATCGTCCGGACGACGTCGATCGCCGACTCGCCCTCCAGCACGAGGGCCACGAGCGGCCCCCCGGTGATGAACTCGCGCAGGCCCGGGTAGAAGGGCTTGTCCACGTGCTCGGCGTAGTGCCTGTCGGCGAGCGACGGCTCGATGACCCGCTGGTCCATCGCGGCGATCGAGAGCCCGCGCCGCTCGTAGCGGGCGAGGATCTCGCCGATCAGGCCGCGGCGGACGGCGTCCGGCTTGATCAGGACGAGCGTGCGCTCCGACACGTGGGCATCTCCTCGTACGTTCGCTGGGTGGGGACGACGCGCGGACTCCAACCTAGCAGCCGGGCCGGCCATGATCAGGCTGACTCCGGTGAGTCCAGGTGGTCACCCGCGTCACCCCGATCACGAGCCGCTCTCGACCCGCGGACCGAGCCGGAGCAGCACGATCCACAGCAGGGCGAACAGCCCGCCCAGGAAGAACATCACGGTCACGACGAAGCCGGTGGCGATCGTCACCGCCTGCATCACCGACCCGACCACGTAGCCGACCGTCCCCTTGCGCACCAGCGCCGCAGCAACCACCAGGCCCGCGGCAAGGCCCAGGCCCAGCGGGATCGCGACCGCGGCGTCCACGTCGCTCACCGAGACCGCCGCGGGTATCGCGAGCATCACGACGACGGCTTCCAGCGCGAGCAGCGTCGCCGCGACCCGGGTCACCGGCGCCTCCCGAGCAGCGAGCGGGCATCGCCCGCGGTCACGACCGAGCCTGTGATGAGCACGCCGGCTCCCCCGAGCACCGCCTCGTCCTCCACCAGCTCCACCCCGGCGGCGATGGCATCGGGCAGCCCGGCCGCCGACCGGACGCGTTCCGGCCCGAAGACCTGTCCCGCCAGGTCGGTGAGATCCGAGAGGGGCAGGCACCGCGGCGAGCTGTTCTGGGTGACCACGACGCTGGCCAGCACGGCCTCCAGCTCTTCGAGGATGCCGCGGACGTCCTTGTCACCCAGCACCGCCACCACGCCGACGAGCCGGGTGAACGAGAACTCGTCCTGGATGGCCTGGGCGAGCGCCCGGGCGCCGGCGGGGTTGTGGGCGGCGTCGACGAGCACGGCCGGGTTACGCCGCAGCACCTCGAGGCGGCCGGGCGACTCGACGTGCCCCAGGGCCGTGCGGACCGCCTCCGGGTCCAGCGCCTCCCGGCCACCCCCGACGAACGCCTCCGCGGCGGCCACCGCGGTGGCGGCGTTGTGCGCCTGGTGGACGCCGTGCAGCGGCAAGAACACGTCCTCGTAGGTGCCCGTGAGCCCGCCGATCTCCAGCAACTGGCCGCCCACAGCCGTGCTGCGGCTGCGTACGCCGAAGTCGGGGCCCTCGCTGGCGACGGTGACGCCGGTCTCCACGATGCGCTCGCCGAGCACCTCGGCGGCCTCGTCGGTCTGCTCGGCGACGACGGCGAACGCGCCGTCTTTGATGATGCCCGCCTTCTCCCCGGCGATGTCGGTGACCGTCTCGCCGAGATAGTCCACGTGGTCGACCGCGATCGGCGTCACCACCGCGACCTTCGCGTCGGCGATGCTGGTGGCGTCCCACGTGCCGCCGAGCCCGACCTCGACGATGGCGACGTCCACCGGCGCGTCGGCGAACGCCGAATAGGCCATCGCGACGAGCACCTCGAAGAACGACAGCCGGATGTCGTGCCGGGCGTCCACGAGGTCGAGGTACGGGGCGATCTCGTGGTAGATGTCGGCGAACCGGTCGGCGCTGATCGGCTCGCCGTCGATGCAGATGCGCTCGGTGATCGACTCCAGGTGCGGGCTGGTGAACCGCCCGGTGCGCAGTCCGAGCTCGCGCAGCAGGTCGTCGAGCATGCGGGCGGTGGACGTCTTGCCGTTGGTGCCGGCCAGCTGGATGACCGGGTACGCCCGCTGCGGGTTGCCCAGCAGGTCGGCGAGGTCGCTGATGCGCTCGATCGACGGCTCGATCTTGGACTCGGGCCAGCGGGTGCGCAGCTCCGCCTCGACCTTGCGCAGTTCCTCGACGCTCATCTCCGGTCCTCCGGTCGTTCGATCACGTTCGGCAGGGCTGCCCCTGGTTCACGAGGTCTGCGGGCCTGCCGCGGTGGGGCCACGCCTGCCGAACGTGATCGAACGACTACGACGTGGGCAGGGAGGCAAGTTGCCCCTCGAGGCGGGCGATGTCCGCCTCGGCGGCGGCCTTGCGGTCGCGGACCTTCGCGACGACATCCTCCGGCGCCTTGGTCAGGAACTGCTCGTTGGCCAGCTTCTTGTCGGCCTGCTCGAGCTCCGCGCGAGCCGCTGCCAAGTCCTTGTCCAGCCGCCGCCGCTCCGCCGTCACGTCGATCGCGCCGCGCAGGTCCAGCTCCACCCGGACGGTCCCTCTGCTCAGAGACGTGGTCGGCGCGAAGCCGTCACCCGCGGGCGCCAGCCGGGCCAGCGACCGGATCTCCGCCTCGTACTCCGCGACGGCGCCGGACAACCCGGACAGCCGGGCGGCCACCTGCTGGCCCGGCTTCAGCCCCTGGTCGCTGCGGAACCGCCGCACCTCGGTCACCAGCCGCTGCAACTCCGTCAGGGCTGCTTCCGCGTCGGGGTCGGCGTACCACGTCTGCGGCTCCGGCCAGGACGCCACGACGAGCGACTCGTCGTCGGTCAGCGTGGTCCACAGCGCCTCGGTGACGAACGGGACGACCGGATGCAGCACGCGCAGCAGCACGTCCAGGACGTGGCCGAGCACCAGCCGCGTGCGCTCCGCGGCCTCGCCGCCCTCGGCGAGCGGCGTCTTGGACAGCTCGACGTACCAGTCGCAGAACTCGTCCCAGGTGAAGTGGTACAGCGCCTCGGTGAGCTTGGCGAACTGGTAGTCCTCGTAGAGGGCGTCCACCTCGGCGAGCGTGCGGTGCAGCCGGGACAGGATCCACCGGTCGGGCACGGACAACTCGCTCGCGGGCGGCAGGTCGCCCACTGTCGCACCGCTGCGCAGTGCGAACCGCGTCGCGTTCCACAGCTTGTTGCAGAAGTTGCGGGAGGCCTGCACCCAGTCCTCGCCGATCGGGACGTCCGTCCCCGGGTTGGCGCCCCGCGCCAGGGTGAACCGCAGCGCGTCGGAGCCGTACGCGTCCATCAGGTCCATCGGGTCGACGGAGTTGCCGAACGACTTCGACATCTTCTTGCCGCGCTCGTCGCGCACCATCCCGTGCAGCGCGACGGTCCGGAACGGGACGGCGTCGTCCGGCCCGCGGTCGGCGTTGGCGTACAGCCCGAACATCATCATCCGCGCGACCCAGAAGAACAGGATGTCGTAGCCGGTGACGAGGACCTGGTTCGGGTAGAACTTCCGCATCGCCGGGGTGTCCGCCGGCCAGCCCAGCGTCGAGAACGGCCACAGCGCCGAGGAGAACCAGGTGTCGAGCACGTCCTCGTCCTGCGTCCACCCCTCGCCGGACGGCGGCTCGTCGTCCGGGCCCACGCAGACCATCTCGCCGTCCGGCCCGTACCAGACCGGGATCCGGTGACCCCACCACAGCTGGCGCGAGATGCACCAGTCGTGCATGTTGTCGACCCACTCGAACCAGCGCGGCTCCATGTCCCGCGGGTGGATGCGCACCCGGCCGTCGCGCACCGCGTCCCCGGCTTCCTTGGCCAGCGGCTCGACGCGGACGAACCACTGCAGCGACAGCCGCGGCTCGACGATGGTCTTGCACCGGGAGCAGTGCCCGATGGCGTGCACGTACGGACGCCGCTCGTCGACGATGCGGCCGTCCTCGCGCAGCGCGGCCACCACGGCGGGGCGGGCCTCGAACCGGTCCAGCCCCTCGAACGGGCCGTGCAGAGTGATCACGCCGCGCTCGTCCATGATGGTGACGTTCGGCAGCCCGTGCCGCTGGCCGATCGCGAAGTCGTTCGGGTCGTGCGCGGGCGTGACCTTCACCATGCCGGTGCCGAACTCCGGGTCGACGTGCGGATCGGCGATCACCGGGATCCGCCGCCCGGTGAGCGGGAGGTCGAGTTCGGTGCCGATCAGGTGCTGGTAGCGCTCGTCGTCGGGGTGCACCGCGACCGCGGTGTCGCCGAGCATCGTCTCGGCCCGGGTGGTGGCCACCACGACCTCGTCGCCGTACCGGATCGAGATCAGTTCGCCCTCGGTCTCGGCGTGCTCGACCTCGATGTCCGACAGCGCGGTCTGGCAGCGGACGCACCAGTTGATGATCCGCTCGGCACGGTAGATCAGGCCGTCGTCGTAGAGCCGCTTGAAGATCGTCTGGACGGCCCTGGACAGCCCGTCGTCCATCGTGAACCGCTCGCGCTCCCACGCGACCCCGTCGCCCAACCGGCGCATCTGGCTGGTGATCAGCCCGCCGGACTCCGCCTTCCAGCGCCACACCCGCTCGATGAACTCCTCGCGGCCGAGCTCGTGGCGGGACACGCCCTCCTTGGCGAGTTCCCGCTCCACGACGTTCTGGGTGGCGATGCCGGCGTGGTCCATGCCGGGCATCCACAGCGCCTCGTACCCCTGCATCCGGCGGCGCCGCACCAGAGCGTCGATCAGGGTGTGCTCGAAGGCGTGGCCGAGGTGCAGCGACCCCGTGACGTTCGGCGGCGGGATCACGATGCAGTACGGCGGCCTGTCGGAGTGATCGTCGGCCTCGAAGTACCGGCCCTCGACCCAGCGCTCGTACAGCGGGCCCTCGATCTCGGTCGGCACGAAGGCGCTGGGCAGGTCGGCTGCCGTGGGACGCGTCGCGTGGGTCACGTTGGGGAAGTCTACGTACGGTGCGCCCGCTCGCGCACACCCGCACGCGGGCGGTTCGATCACGTTCGGCAGGGTTGCCCCCACGCCAGGAGGTCTGCGGGCCTGTCGCGGCAGGGGTGACCC
>JBMCTR010000007.1:0-15030 GCA_048622955.1 Actinomycetota bacterium | reverse complement strand
GCGGGTCGAGTACTCCTCGCCGTACCCGGCGGACCTGCGGCGCGCCCTCGACCTGCTGACGGCCGGCTGACCTCTGATCTTCGTGGACTCGCTGCACACTAGACTGCGGAAATGCGGCCGCGGGTTCCCCATGACGATCCCGGCACCCCTGATGCGCGCGGACCGGGCCGCTACCTCTGGTGGCTGATCAGGTGCCAGCTGGGCCGCGCCTGCCTGGGCGCGGCGTGGGCCTCCCTCGGGATGGTCGCGCTGATGCTCCCGCCGTACCTGCTCGCGCGCGCGATCGACGACGGGCTGCGCCCCGGGGACATGGCCGCGCTCGGACTGTGGTCGTCGGCGATCCTTACCGCCGGTGCACTGGGAGCCGTGCTCGGGATGCTCCGGCACCGCACGATGACGTTCGTGCGGTTGGACGGCGCCTACCGCACCATCGAGGTGGTGCTCCGGCAGGTCGTGCGGCTGGGTTCGGCGCTGCCGCGGCGGGCTTCCACGGGTGAGGTCGTCAACGTCGGCGCCTCCGACATCGACCGGATCGCTCGGACACTCACGATCGCCGGACCCGGAGTCGGGTCGTTCATCGCGTACGCCGTGGTCGCGGTGCTGTTGCTGTCGGTGCACCCGTTGCTCGCGGCGGTCGTGCTGCTGGGGGTGCCGGCGCTGGCGATCGTGCTCCGGCCGCTGCTGGGCAGGCTGCAGCGCCATGCCACCCGGTACCGCGAGCAGCAGGGCGCGCTGGCGGCGCGCGCCGGTGACATCGTCGGCGGGTTGCGGGTGCTCCGCGGCATCGGCGGCACGGAGTTGTTCGCCGACCGCTACCGGAGCAGCTCACAGCAGCTGCGAAGCAGCGGATACCACGTCGGAAGGTTCACGAGCTGGCTGCAGGCCCTGCCCGTCGGGTTCCCGACCGTCTTCCTCGCAGCGGTGACGTGGCTGGCGGCGCGAATGGTCGCCGGCGGCGAGATCACGGTGGGAGATCTGGTCGCCGTCTACGGCTACGTGGCGGTGCTCGCCATCCCGGTGGCGAATGTCATCGAAGGGGCGGAGGATCTCGGTCATGGCCTGGTGGCCGCTGGGCGTGTGGTCCGCATCCTGAACCTGACCCCCGACGTCGACGGCGGCGAGGCCCGTGGCCCTGCGGCACCCGCGGATCTGCACGACCCCGCTTCCGGCCTGGTCGTGCCGGCCGGGTCCGCCGGCTCCCTCCTGGCGATCGCGTCGGCGCGACCAGCCGATGCGACGGCGCTGGTCGACAGGCTGGGGCGCTACGTCGAGTCCGACGTCAGGTGGGGGCCGGTAGCGCTGTCGGATGTGCCGTTGCCGGAGGTGCGCCGCCGGATCCTGGTCGGTGACAACGACGCATATCTGTTCGCGGGCACCGTGCGGGACGCCGTCGCCACCCATGAGGATCATTCCGACGCGGCGATCGCAGCGGCCGTGCACACCGCGGCCGCTGAGGACATCCTCGACATGCTGGTCGACGGGCTCGGGTCCGCGGTCGAAGCACAGGGGCGCAACCTGTCCGGAGGGCAGCAGCAGCGGCTGCGGCTCGTTCGGGCGCTGCTCGCCGACCCGGAGGTCCTGATCCTGGTCGAGCCGACGTCGGCCGTCGACGCCCACACCGAGGCCCGGATCGCGGAGCGGCTCTGCGCGGCGCGGGCCGGACGCACCACCGTGGTCGCGACGACCTCACCGCTGCTGCTGGGGCGGGCGGAGCGGGTGGCGTACGTCGTCGACGGCACGGTCGCCGCGAGCGGTACGCATGACCGCCTGCTGGCGACGGAGCCTGGCTACGGCGCCCTGGTACTCCGCGGTGCGGAGGAAGGCCACAAGCTCCCCACTCCACCGGGGCGTGCGTCGTGAGCAGTGCCGGCGTGACCGACACCGACCGCGGGGTACGGTTGCCGGTTGCCGACGCGGGCGCCGTCCGCCGCTCCACACTCGAGCTGATCCGTGGCGACGGGCGCGCGGTGCTCGGTGTGCTGCTGTTGACCTGTGCGGCGTCGGCGGCCGGGCTCGCCGGCCCGTGGCTGCTCGGCCTGATCGTGGACGAAGTCGAGGGTGGGGCCGCGACGGCCACCATCGACCGGCTCGCCCTTGCGATCGTGGGCTTCGCGGCGGCCCAGCTGCTGTTGACGCGATTCGCCCGGCTCGCGGCGCACCGCGTGGGGGAGCGGTTCCTGGCCCGGCTCCGTGAGCAGTTCGTGGATCGGACGCTCGGGCTGCCGACAACGGTGGTCGAACGGGCAGGCACGGGCGATCTGATGATGCGGAGCACGGGGGATGTCGCCGTGGTGGGGTACACGCTCCGCGACGCCGCACCCGAGGTGTTCGTCTCGGCGGTGCGGGCGGTGTTCATCGTGGGCGCGGTCTTCGTCCTGCACCCGCTGCTCGGGCTGCTGGCACTCGCGGGGGCGCCGCTGGTGTGGTGGGTCAGCCGGTGGTACCTGCACCGTGCGCGGACCGCCTATCTGGCCGAGGGCGCCGCGAAGTCCGAGCTGTCCGAGAGCCTCGCCGCGACGACGGAGGGGGCCCGCACCGTGGAGGCGTTCGGGCTGCAGCGGCGCCGGATCGACGCGTGCGACGCGTCCATCGCCGCGGCCCACGCCACCAGGGTTCGTACGCTGTTCCTGCGCAGCGTCCTCTATCCGGTGGTCGACGTCGCACACGCGATGCCGGTCGCCGCGATGGTGTTCCTCGGCGGCCTGTTCTACACGCGCGACGTCGTGACCCTGGGCGCGGTGATAGCAGCGAGCCTGTACATGTGGCAGCTCGTGGACCCGGTCGACCGGATCCTGATGTGGATGGAGCAGCTCCAGCAGAGCGCCGCGTCCCTCGCCCGGATCATCGGCGTGGGCCGGGTCGGCGGGGAGGTGGCGGCAGCGACGAGTGTGCCGGTCGATGACCGCATCGAGGTCTCGGACGTCCACTTCGCGTATACCGGCGACCACGACGTCCTGCACGGCGTCGACCTGACCGTGCAGCCTGGCGAGCGGCTGGCGATCGTCGGCCCGTCCGGCGCCGGCAAGTCCACGCTGGGCCGGCTGCTCGCGGGTGTCGACCGGCCGCGGCGCGGCACCGTCACCGTCGGACGGGTTCCCGTTGCCGAGCTCGCACCGGAGGTGCTGCGCGAGCGGATCCTGCTGGTCACTCAGGAGCACCACATTTTCCTGGGCACGTTGCGGGACAACGTGTCGATCGCCGCGCCGTCGGCGGACGACGAGGCGATGCTGGGCGCGCTGGCCGCCGTGGGCGCGGACTGGGCCGGCGTGCTGCCGGACGGGCTGGACACCGAGCTCGGCTCGCACCGCACGCAGTTGGACGCCGCGCAAGCGCAGCAGGTTGCGTTGGCCCGGGTGGTGTTGGCGGACCCGCACACCGTGGTCCTCGACGAGGCGACGGCGTTGCTGGACCCGACGACGGCGCGCCGGACCGAGCGTTCCCTGGCGGCGGCGCTCGCCGGCCGCACCGTGATCGCCATCGCACACCGGCTGCACACCGCCCACGACGCCGACCGGATCGCCGTCATGGACGAGGGCACGATCGTCGAGGTGGGCGGTCATGGCGAGCTCATCGCCGCCGGCGGTCACTACGGCGCGCTCTGGCGCTCGTGGCACGGAGGCTCACCGAGCCGGCAGCCGGGCCCGCCGCCGAGCTCGACGCCGAGCCCGGACGGGGCGGACCACCGCTGAGTCTCGTTTTGCGAGACGGCCGTCTCGGCCACTAGACGAAGCGGGGACGGCTCGCGTACCGTGCTGCCCGTGCGTGAGCAGTATTTCGCCTTTGCGGAGCCGGCTCGGGTGGCCGGCTGCGCGGGCGAGACCTGATCGCACGAACCACCCGAGTCGGCTCAGGGCTCCAGGCATCGCCTGGGCCCTTTCGTCGTCAGAGCGGCCGGCTCGGGTCGTCGCCACCATGTCGCCCCGGGGCCCGGCCACCGAAGACCAAGGAGTAGCCCCGTGAGCGCAGCAGCCGCCATGCCCTGCACGTCGTCCCTCCCGTCCTCCACCGGCGACCGCCGCAGCGTCCGGATCGGGACCGAGACCCTCGGCGGGGCAGCGCTCCCCGTCTTCGCCGGCCCGCGGCGCGGCGCCCACATCGTGCACGTCACGCTCCGGCGCCACCACGGCGCGGTCGCCGCCGACCGGGAGCTTCGGCGCGTCCGCGACCTGTCGCCCGCCCCGCTGCTGGTCGAGCCGTTCTCCACCGACGACCTGGACGCCGCCGCCGAGTACGCCGACGGCCTCGTCGTCGGAGGCGCCTCGATGCAGGACTTCCGGCTGCTGACGGCCGTGGGCGGCGTGGGCCTGCCGGTGGTGGTCCACCGGGGACCGCACTGCACGGTCGACGAGTGGCTCGCCGCCGTGAAGTACGTGCGGTCCGCCGGCACCGACGATGTCGTCCTCGGCGAGGCCGGCAGCCGGCGCTACGGCGCCGACCGGCCGGCGCTCGACCTTGCGCTCGTCAACGAGGTACGAGACCGCTCCGGGCTGCCGGTCGTCGTCGACGTGGGCGCGACGCCGTGGCTGGCCGGAGCGGCGATCGCCGCCGGCGCGGACGGGGTGTGGCTGGACGAGGAGGCCGCGCCCGCGGACGTGGACGCCGCGCGGGAGGCCGTGACCGTGCTCTCGCCGGTGGTCCGGCAGACGCGCGGCGGGTCGCTCGCCGGTTGCCGGGAGGCGATCGACCGGGTGGACGCGGCACTCGCCTCGTTGCTCGAGCACCGGGCGGCGCTGGCCGCCGAGGTACAGCGGTACAAGGACGTGCCCGGTCACGCCGGGCGGGACGCCGCCCGCGAGGCGGAGATCGTCCGGGCCATGGCGGTGCGGGCGCCCTCCCTGCGCCAGGAGCACGTCGCGCGCATCATGGATGCCGTCATCGCGGCCGGGCTGGATACCGTCGAGGCGGCTGCGGAGCCGCCCGTCTGGCGCATGTAGCCCGGACGGCCCGGGGAAGGCCCGTGGCCGCGCAGCGGCGGTCCGGGCGACCGCGCAGCGGCGGCCGGGAGATCCGGCGTGGCGGGCGCCCGGACGTCGGCGATGCGACCTAGACTCACCGGAGTGGCGGCCGCCGCATCGCTTCCCCCGGCAGGCCGCCGGTCCAGCTGCCGCATCTCGCCGAGAAGGAGGCGTGAGCCGCCGTGCCCGACCCGGTCCGCCGTGATGAGAACTTCGTGCACCTCCACGTGCACACCGAGTACTCCATGCTCGACGGGGCGGCCCGGCTCGACGACCTGTTCTCGGAGGCCTCCAGGCAGGGCATGCCGGCGCTGGCGATGACCGACCACGGCAACGTCTTCGGGGCCTACGAGTTCTACCGGAAGGCGAAGCAGCACGACATCCGGCCGATCATCGGGATGGAGGGCTACCTGACCCCGGGGACCAGCCGGTTCGACAAGACCCGGGTCCGGTGGGGCGACGGCGGCGGCGACGACGTCTCCGGCGGCGGCGCGTACACCCACCTGACGCTGCTCGCGCAGAACACCGGCGGCATGCACAACCTGTTCCGGCTGGCCTCGCTGAGCTCGATCGAGGGGTTCTACTTCAAGCCGCGGGTCGACCGCGAACTGCTGCAGACGTACGCGGGCGGGCTGATCGCGACCACCGGCTGCCCGGGCGGCGAGGTGCAGACGCTGCTGCGGCTCGGGAAGTACGACGACGCCCGCCGGTCGGCGGCCGAACTGCGGGACATCTTCGGGCCGGAGAACTTCTACGTCGAGCTCATGGACCACGGCCTGAGGGTCGAGAACCGGGTGCGCGAGGACCTGCTCCGGCTGGCCCGCGACCTCGGCCTGAAGCTCGTGGCCACCAACGACCTGCACTACACGTACCCCGGCGACCACGAGGCGCACGCCGTGCTGCTGTGCGTACAGTCGGGCTCGACGCTCGCGGACCCGGACCGGTTCAAGTTCGAGGGCGACGACTTCTACCTGAAGTCGGCCGCCGAGATGCGCAAGGTCTGGGCGGAACTCCCGGAGGCCTGCGACAGCACGCTGGAGATCGCCGAGCGGTGCGACGTGAGGTTCGTCGAGGACCCCGGCAGGTTCATGCCCCGGTTCCCGGTCCCGGAGGGCGAGGACGAGACGTCGTGGTTCGTCAAGGAGGTCGAGCGGGGCCTGCACACGCGCTACCCGGCGGGCGTCCCGGACGACGTCCGGCGGCAGGCCGAGTACGAGACCGAGGTGATCACCTCCAAGGGGTACGCCGGCTACTACCTCGTGGTGGCCGACTTCATCAACTGGGCCAAGTCGAACGACATCCGGGTTGGCCCGGGCCGCGGCTCCGGCGGCGGCTCGATGGCCGCGTACGCGATGGGCATCACCGACCTCGACCCGATCCGGCACGGCCTGGTCTTCGAGCGGTTCCTCAACCCGGAGCGGACGTCGCTGCCGGACTTCGACGTGGACTTCGACGAGCGCCGCCGGGGCGACGTGATCCGGTACGTCACGGACAGGTACGGCAGCGACCGGGTGGCGCAGATCGTCACGTACGGCACCATCAAGGCCAAGCAGGCGATCAAGGACGCCTCCCGGGTGCTCGGCTTCCCGTTCGCGATGGGCGAGCGCATCACCAAGGCGATGCCGCCGACGGTGATGGGCAAGGACGTCCCGCTCACCGGCATCTTCGACCCGGAGCACGCCCGCTACGCGGAGGCCGGCGAGTTCCGGTCGCTCTACGAGTCCGACGGCGACGTCCGCAAGGTCGTCGACACCGCCAAGGGGCTCGAGAACCTCAAGCGGCAATGGGGGGTGCACGCCGCCGGCGTGATCATGTCGTCGGAGCCGCTGATCGACCAGATCCCGATCATGAAGCGGGAGCAGGACGGCGCGATCATCACGCAGTTCGACTACCCGGCCTGCGAAGCGCTCGGCATGGTCAAGATGGACTTCCTCGGGTTGCGGAACCTCACGATCCTCGAGGACGCCCTGCGCAACATCGTCCGCAACGGCAAGGAGCCGATCGTCCTCGAGGACCTGCCGCTCGACGACCCCGCGACCTACGAGTTGCTCGGCCGCGGCGACACGCTCGGCGTGTTCCAGTTCGACGGCGGCCCGATGCGCGCGCTGCTGCGGCAGATGAAGCCGGACAACTTCGAGGACATCTCCGCCGTCGGCGCGCTGTACCGCCCCGGCCCGATGGGCGCCAACAGCCACGTCAACTACGCCCTGCGCAAGAACGGCCAGCAGCCGATCACGCCCATCCACCCGGAGCTGGCGGAGCCGCTCGACGAGATCCTCGGCACGACCTACGGCCTGATCGTCTACCAGGAGCAGGTCATCGCCATCGCGCAGCAGCTCGCCGGGTACACGCTCGGCAAGGCGGACCTGCTGCGGCGGGCGATGGGCAAGAAGAAGAAGGAGGTCCTCGACGCGGAGTTCGTCCGCTTCTCCGAGGGAATGCGCGCCAACGGCTACTCCGAGGGCGCGATCACGACGCTGTGGGACATCCTGGTCCCGTTCTCCGACTACGCGTTCAACAAGGCGCACAGCGCGGCGTACGGGGTGGTGTCGTACTGGACGGCGTACCTGAAGGCCAACTACCCCGCGGAGTACATGGCGGCGCTGCTGACCTCCGTGCGCGGTGACAAGGACAAGACCGGCCTGTACCTGGCGGAGTGCCGCCGGATGGGCATCAAAGTGCTCCCGCCGGACGTCAACGAGTCCGCCGGCGACTTCACCCCCATCGGCACGGACGTCAGGTTCGGCCTTGCCGCCGTCCGCAACGTGGGCGCGAACGTGGTCGACGGCATCGTGTCCGCCCGCACCAGCGAGGGCAAGTTCGACAGCTTCCCGGACTTCATGGACAAGGTCCCCGCCGCGGTGTGCAACAAGCGGGTCGTCGAGTCGCTGGTCAAGGCCGGCGCGTTCGACTCGATGGGGTACGCCCGGCGGGCCCTGGCCGCGGTCATCGACGACGCGGTGGACACCGTGGTCGAGCTCAAGCGCAACGAGGCGATCGGGCAGTTCGACCTGTTCGGCGGCGACGACGCGCAGCAACACGGGCTGCAGATCACGGTGCCGGAGCTCGGCGAGTGGGACAAGCGCGTCAAGCTCGGCTACGAGCGGGAGATGCTCGGGCTGTACGTGTCCGACCATCCGCTGTACGGGCTCGAGCACGTGCTCGCGCAGGCGGCCGACCGGGCCATCTCCTCCCTGGCCGACGAGGAGGAGTGCCCGAACGGCACCACCCTGACGCTCGGCGGCCTCGTCACCGGGCTGCAGCGCAAGGTGACCAAGCGCGGCGACACCTGGGCGATCGCCACGGTCGAGGACCTCGAGGGCTCGGTCGAGGTGATGTTCTTCCCCTCGGCGTACCAGCAGTACGGCGTGCAACTGGTCGAGGACGCCGTCGTCGTGGTCAAGGGGCGGGTCGACCGCCGCGACGATGCCACGCAGGTGATCGCCTCCGAGTTGACGCTGCCGGACACCTCGGAGGCGCCGTCCGGCCCCGTCGTCGTGACGCTTCAGGCGGCACGCTGCACGCCGCCGCTCATCGAGCGGCTGAAGGACGTGCTGGCGACGCACCCGGGCACGACGGAGGTGCGCCTGCGGCTGCAGGGCGCGGAGCGCACCACGGTGATGCGGCTGGACGACGGCCTGCGGGTCACCCCGTCGCCGGCCCTGATGGGCGACCTCAAGGCGCTGCTCGGCCCGGGGTGCCTGAGCATCAACGGCGCCGGCTGACGCGGCACCCTCCGCCGCACGGCTAGCCGGAGCGGCCGATCCGGGCGGTCTTGGCACCCGTGAGGCGGACCAGGTCGGCCGGCGCAAGCTCGATGTCGAGCCCGCGCTTGCCTGCGGAGACGTAGACGGTCTCGTGGTCCAGGGCGGTCACGTCGATGATGGTGGGCAGGCGCTTACGCTGCCCGAACGGGCTGATCCCGCCGACGACGTAGCCCGTCGCGCGCTCGGCGGCCGCCGAGGCCGCCATGCCCGCCCGCTTGCCCCCGTGGGCGGACGCGACCGCCTTCAGGTCCAGCGAGCCGCAGACGGGGACGATGGCCACGACCAGGTCGCCGTCGACGTCGGCGAGCAGCGTCTTGAACACCCGCTCCGGCTCGACGCCCAGCGCCTCGGCGGCCTCGATCCCGTACGAGCGGGCCGTGGGCCGGTGCTCGTAGGGATGGATCGTGTGCGGAACTCCCGACTTGGCCAGCACGGTCGTCGCCGGGGTGCTCGGGCTCGGAGCGGTCGTCCTCCGCCGGTTCATGGAGTCATCTTGCCCGTCCGGTTCGGCACGTTCCAGGGCCTGTTTCCGGGCTGTTACCCGGACCGCCCCGTGCGCCGGAGCCGTCCCGTTGCGCCCGGCTCGCGCGAACGGCGGAGTTGGTCGTGGTGAACGCCGCGCGCGAACTGATGGCGGGCCAGGCGCCCGCAGCCGAGATCGGGTGGACGCTGCTGGCCGCGGCCGCGCTGATCGCCGTCTTCGTCCCGCTCACCGTGCGGCTCTACTACCGCAGGAGCTGACCGGCACCGACGAGGGCGGGCAGTTCTCACGATTCGGGCGACGGGTCCGGGAGCCGGACGCCGTGCCTAGACTTGGGGACGTGATACGCCGGATTGACCTGCGGGGACAGGCCGCCGCCCGCGAGCCGTCGGGCTACCGCGGCCTGCTGCCCAGAGCCGCCCTCGATGTGGCGACGGCGGTCGAGCAGGTCCGTCCCGTCGTGGAGGCGGTGCGTGACCGGGGAGCCGCCGCGGTGCGCGAGGCGACCCGCCGCTTCGACGGCGTGGAGCTCGGCGACCTGCGGGTGCCGGACGACGTGGTCGCCGGCGCGCTCGACGACGTGCCCGCGGACGTGCGCGCGGCGATGACCACCTCGGTCGACCGCGTCCGCGCCGCGCACGCCGCGCAACTACCCGGCGACGCGGTCACCGAGATCGGCGACGGGGCCACCGTCACCCAGACCTGGCGGCCGCTGGACAGGGTCGGCCTCTACGCCCCCGGAGGAGCCAACCGGCTGCCGTCCAGCGCGATCATGACCGTGGTGCCGGCCACGGTCGCCGGCGTCGGCGAGGTCGCGGTCGCCAGCGCCCCGCAGCGGGACACCGGGTGGCCGGACGCGACGGTGCTGGCGGCCTGCGCGCTGCTCGGCGTGGACGAGGTGTACGCGGTGGGCGGCGCCCAGGCGCTGGCGATGCTCGGCTACGGCGTGCCCGGCGAGTGCCGGCCGGTCGACCTGGTGGCCGGCCCGGGCAGCGTCTACACCAATGCCGCCAAGCGGCTGCTGCGCGGGGTCGTGGGCGTGGACGCCGAGGCCGGCCCGAGCGAGGTCGCCGTGCTGGCCGACGACACGGCGGACCCCGCGCACGTGGCGGCCGACCTGATCAGCCAGGCCGAGCACGGCGAGTCGTCCGCGAGCGTGCTGGTCACGACGTCCGAGCCGCTGCTCGACGCCGTGGACGCCGAGCTCGCCCGCAGGGTGCCCGCGACCAAGCACCAGGACCGGATCGCCGCGGCGCTGTCGGGCCGCCAGTCGGGCGCGGTGCTGGTCGACGATCTCGACACCGGTGTGCAGGTCGTCGACGCCTACGCCGCCGAGCACCTGGAGATCCAGACCCGCGGGGCGCGAGAGGTCGCCTCCCGCGTGCGGCACGCCGGCGCCGTGTTCGTCGGCCCGCATTCGCCGGTCTCGCTGGGCGACTACTGCGCCGGGTCCAACCACGTGCTGCCCACCGGCGGCGCGGCGCGGTACGGCGGCGGGCTGTCCGTCCACACCTTCCTGCGTCCCGTCCAGGTGGTCGAGTACGACGCCGCCGCCCTGCGGGACGTGGCGGACCGCGTCACCGCGTTCGCCGAGGCCGAGGACCTGCCGGCGCACGCCGCGGCGATCGAGGTCAGGTTCCGGTGACGGCCGGCGGTGCCGCGGCGGCCCGGGAGTCGCCGTTCCAGCCTCCGGTGCGCGACGAGCTTCGCGGTCTGGCGCCCTACGGGGCGCCCCAACTGGACGTCCCGGTGCGGCTGAACGTCAACGAGAACCCGTACCCGCCGTCCGAGGCGCTCGTGGCGCGTGCCGCCGACGCGGCGGCCAGCGCGGTGCGCGGGCTGAACCGCTACCCCGACCGGGAGGCGGCGGCGCTGCGCCGCGACCTGGCCGCGTACCTCGGGCACGGGCTGGACGAGTCGCGGGTGTGGGCGGCCAACGGGTCGAACGAGGTCATGGTGCAGCTGCTGCAGGCCTTCGGCGGCCCCGGCCGCACGGCGCTGACCTTCGCGCCCACGTACTCGATGTACCCGGAGTACGCCCGGGACACCGCCACCGGCTGGGTGACCGCGCCGCGCGAGCAGGACTTCACCATCGACCCGGCGCACGCGCTCGAGCAGGTCGCCGCGCACGATCCGAACGTCGTGCTGCTCGCCTCGCCGAACAACCCGACCGGGACGGCGCTGCCGCTCGAGCTCGTCTCCAAGATCCACGACGCGGCGTCCGGCCTGGTGGTCGTCGACGAGGCGTACGCCGAGTTCCGCCGCGCCGGCACGCCGAGCGCGCTCAGCCTGCTCGACGGCCACCCCAGGCTGGTGGTGACCCGGACGATGAGCAAGGCGTTCGCGTTCGCCGGCGCCCGGGTCGGCTACCTCGCCGCCGCGCCCGAGATCGTGGACGCGCTGCGCATCGTGCGGCTGCCGTACCACCTGTCCGCGGTCACCCAGGCCGTGGCCAGGGTGGCGCTCGCGCACGCCGCGGAGCTGCTCGCCCGGGTGGACGAGCTGCGCGCGGAGCGGGACGGCCTCACGGACTGGCTGCGCGGGCAGGGCCTGCGGGTGCCCGACTCCGACGCGAACTTCGTGCTCATGGGCGAGTTCGCGGACCGGCACGCGGTGTGGCAGGGTCTGCTGGACCGCGGCGTCCTGGTGCGGGAGACCGGGCCGGACGGCTGGCTGCGGGTGTCGGTCGGCACACCGGAGGAGATGGGCGCGTTCCGCCGGGCGATGCTGGAGGTGATCGGATGAGCCGCACGGCCCGGGTCGAGCGGGCCACCGGCGAGACCAAGGTGGCCGTCGAGGTCGACCTGGACGGCTCCGGCGTCGCCGACGTCGCGACGGGGGTGCCGTTCTACGACCACATGCTGGCGTCGTTCGCGCGGCACTCGCTGATCGACCTGACCGTCCGTGCCGACGGCGACACGGACGTGGACGCCCACCACACCGTGGAGGACGTCGCCATCGTGCTCGGCCAGGCGATCCGCCAGGCGCTCGGCGACAAGGTGGGGATCCGCCGGTTCGGCGACGCGACGGTGCCGCTGGACGAGGCCCTGGTCCACGCGGCCGTGGACGTGGCCGGGCGCCCGTACTGCGCGCACACCGGCGAGCCCGCCGGCCTCGAGCACGTGCTGATCGGCGGGCACTACGCGGGGTCGCTGACCCGGCACGTGCTCGAGACGCTCGCGTCCCGGGCCGAGATCGTGCTCCACGTCCGGGTGCTGGCCGGCCGCGACCCGCACCACATCGTCGAGGCGCAGTTCAAGGCGCTCGCCCGTGCGATGCGCGACGCGGTAGCGATCGACCCGCGCGAGTCCGGCGTCCCGTCGACGAAGGGAACCCTGTGACGCCGCCCCAGCCCTCGCGAGTTGTCAGGGCCGTGAGCCGCGTCCATCCAGGTAGGCGGGTTGTCCGGCCTGACAGGTCGGGCTGGGGGACGCGATGAGCGGTCCACGGGTCGTCGTGCTCGACTACGGCTTCGGCAACGTCCGGTCGGCCGTCCGGGCGCTGGAGCGGGCGGGCGCGGAGACGGTCCTCACGGCCGACACGGCGGCGGCGCTGGACGCCGACGGGCTGGTCGTGCCGGGGGTCGGTGCCTACGCCGCCTGCATGGACGGGCTGTCGCGCGTCGACGGCCCGGAGGTCATCGAGCGCCGGCTCGCGGCCGGCCGTCCCGTCCTCGGGATCTGCGTGGGCATGCAGGTGATGTTCGCGCGGGGCGTCGAGCACGGCGTCGAGAGCAAGGGGGTCGGGCGGTGGCCCGGCACCGTCGAGCGGCTGCACGCGAGCCCGCTGCCGCACATGGGGTGGAACACCGTGGCGGCCGGGCCCGGGTCGGCGATGTTCGCCGGCGTCGGGCACGAGCGGTTCTACTTCGTGCACTCCTACGCGGCGCGCGGCTGGGAGCCGGCCGCGGGCGGGCAGCCGCCCGTGGTGGCGTGGTCGGAGCACGCGGGCGACCGGTTCGTCGCCGCCGTGGAGGACGGCCCGCTGTGGGGCACCCAGTTCCACCCGGAGAAGTCCGGCGACGCGGGTGCCGCGCTGCTGCGCAACTGGCTGCGGAGGCTGGAGTCATGACCCGGACCTGGGACGCCACCACGTACGACCGCGACTTCGCGTTCGTGGCCGCGTACGGGGCGGAACTGCTGGACTGGCTGGCGGTCCTGCCCGGGGAGACCGTGCTCGATCTCGGCTGCGGCACCGGCGAGCTCGCCGCGCGCATCGCCGCGTCGGGCGCCCGGGTGATCGGCATCGACTCCGACCCCGCGATGGTCGAGGCCGCCCGGGAGCGGCTGCCCGACGCCGACCTGCGGGTGGCCGACGGGCACGACTTCTCGGTGGACGAGCCGGTGGACGCGGTCTTCTCGAACGCCGCGCTGCACTGGATGCCGGCCGCCGTGGAGGTCCTGGGGTGCGCGTCCGACGCGCTGCGGGACGGGGGCCGGTTCGTCGCCGAGATGGGCGCGAAGGGCAACGTGGCGACCGTGATGTCGGCGGTCGACCAGGCGTGTCGCGAGGCCGGCCTGCCGGAGCGCGCCTGGCCCTGGTCCTTCCCGTCGCCGGCGCAGTACGCCGCGATGCTGGAGGACGCCGGGTTCGAGGTCCGCGAGCTGGACTTCCGGGACCGGCCGACCGAGCTGGCCGGCGGCGCGGAGGGGTTCATCGGCTGGCTCGCGATGTTCGCCGGCGAGGCGCTGGCCGACGTCCCGGAGCCGGTGCTGGAGCGCGCGGCCGAGATCGCCCGGCCGCAGCTGTGGCGGGACGGCTCGTGGTGGGCCGACTACCGCCGCCTCCGCTTCCGCGCCGTGAAGGTCTCCTAACCCCGCCGATCATGCAACTCCCGTTCGACACGCCGTGAGAATCTGGTGGAGGAGAGCCGGTTGAACCGCCTGCAACTGCTGCCCGCCGTGGACGTCGCCGACGGGCAGGCCGTCCGGCTGGTCCGCGGCGAGCTGGGCACCGAGACCCGCTACGGCTCGCCGCTGGACGCGGCGCTGGCCTGGCAGCGGGCGGGCGCCGAGTGGATCCACCTCGTCGACCTGGACGCGGCGTTCGGCCGCGGCTCCAACCGGGACCTGCTGGCCTCGGTGGTGGGGCGGCTGGACGTCGCGGTGGAGCTGTCCGGCGGGATCCGGGACGACGGGTCGCTGAAGGCGGCGCTCGCCACCGGCTGCGCCCGGGTCAACCTGGGCACCGCGGCGCTGGAGGACCCGTCCTGGACCGCACGGGTGATCGCCGAGCACGGCGACGCGATCGCGGTGGGGCTCGACGTCCGCGGCACCCGGCTGGCCGCTCGCGGCTGGACGCGCGAGGGCGGCGACCTGTGGGAGACGCTGGCGCGGCTCGACGCCGACGGGTGCGCCCGCTACATCGTCACGGACGTCACGAGGGACGGGACGCTGCAAGGGCCGAGCCTGGGCCTGCTGCGGGCCGTGTGCGAGCGGACCACCCGCCCCGTGGTGGCCAGCGGGGGAGTCTCCAGCCTCGACGACATCGCCGCGCTGCGCGACCTCGTTCCGCTCGGTGTCGAGGGTGCGATCATCGGCAAGGCGCTGTACTCCGGTGCGTTCGGCCTGGACGAGGCGCTGGAGGTGGCGTCGGCATGACCCGCAGGGTCGGATCGGGCGCGCCGTGGGAGCCGGTCGTCGGCTACAGCCGGGCCGTGGCGGCCGGCGACCACGTCTGGGTGACGGGGTGCACGTCGCTGCGCGACGGCGAGGTGGTCCACGAGGGCGACGCGTACGCGCGGACCCCCCGGATGCTCGTCGAGGTCGAGGCCGTCGCCTACCGCCCGGGGGTGGGGTCGTGAGCCTCGCGGTCCGGGTGATCCCGT
>JBMCTR010000006.1:0-15147 GCA_048622955.1 Actinomycetota bacterium | reverse complement strand
GCTCCGGCCCGCGCAGCGAACTCGATCGCTGGTGACGCGCGACGGTCGGCTCAGGGGCCGGGACGCTCGGACGTCCCGCACCGGGCGCCCGTGCGCCGGAGTCGCCGCCCGGCTGCTGGCCTTGCGAGTTGGCGGTGGAGACGCCCGGCTGCTGCCGGGGCGGTGGCGTCGGAGGGCCGTACGGCTGGTTCGCCGGCGACAACGGCTGGGCCTGCGGTGCCGGCTGGGCGGGTTGCGCGGGCTGTTGGGGGGCGTGCGCGGGTTGCGCAGGCTGGTGGGAGGCGTGCGCGGGTTGTGGTTGCTGTGGAGCCGCCGGCTGGGCGGGTTGCGCGGGCTGGTGCGGCTGTTGCCCGGGCTGGGCCTGGTGCGCGGGCTGCGGTCCGGCCTGCTGGGTCGCTTGCGCTTGAGCCGGCGCTGGTGCCTGTTGCGGTTGCTGGGCGTTGAGCAGGCTCTCCGTGCGGCTGGGGCCGGCCTCGGAGGGCTGCTGGATCGCTTGCAGCACGCCGTCGGTGGTGTCGAGAGGGGAGACGATGAGGTCCGCGGGGAGGTCCACCTGGGCGATCGTGCCCGTCGTGCCCTCGGCGGGGATGATCCGGACGGTGATGCCATGGCGAGCCGCCAGGCGGGCGACGACGTAGATGCCGAGGGTGCGGGACGCAGCGACGTCGATGTCGCCGGGCTCCTGCAGCCGCTGGTTAAGAGTGGCGAGCTGGTCGGGTGGGATCCCGAGGCCCGAGTCGGTGACCTGCAGCCGCAGCCCACCGCCGAGCAGGGGCTGACTCGTGACGGTGACCGCCGTGGACGGGGCAGAGAACTCGGTCGCGTTGTCGAGGAGCTCGGCGAGCAGGTGGGCAACGTCGTCGACCGCGCCGGGCACGACCAGGTCGGTGGGCATCACGCCGAACTTGACCCGTGGGTACTGCTCCACCTCGCCGACCGCGGTACGCACCACGTCCAGCACCGGCGCGGCCACTCCCTGCCGGCGCATCTCCTCCACACCGGCGAGCACCAGCAACGACTCGGCGTGCCGCCGCACACGTGTCGCCAGGTGGTCGATCCGGAACAGCGTGCCCAACTGGTCCGGGTCGCGCTCCCGCGACTCCAGCGACTCGATCTCGCCGAGTTGCCGATCGACCAGCGACTGGGTACGCCGGGAGAGGTTCACCACGATCGTGTCCAGGTTCTGACGCAACAGCGCCTGCTCACCGGCCACCCGGACCGCCGTGGCATGAACCTCGTTGAACGCCGAGGCGACCTGACCGATCTCGTCCGACCCTTCCGGGGTGACCGCGTCGCCGATCGACCGGACCACCGCAGGACCGTCGGCCTGGATCCGCGAGACCAGTGTCGCCAGCCCGGACTCACCCGCGGCGTCGAGGGCAGCGGACCGCAACCGCCGCAGCGGCCGGACGATCGAGCGCGCGACCGCGTAGGCGACCGCTACGGTGGCCACCAACACCAGCAGCACCACGGCAGCGGTGAAGATCGCCGTCAGCTGAGCACTGCCGGCCGCCGAGGATGACTGGTTCACGATCGAGTTCGCCATCGAGTCCTGCAGCCCGCGCAGCACGTCAATGCGAGCGGTCGACGCGTCCCACCACTCCTCAGGGGTGACGTCGCGGCCGTCGAGCACGTCGCGGCGGATGACGTCGACGTTCTTGCGAGCCTCGGAGTACTCCACCCAGTCCGCCGGCTCGGCCGCCGCAGCGAACGCCTCGAGGAGCAGGTCCTGCTCGGTGCGCGACACGGAGACGAAGCGCTCCGTGGCAGCGGTCGCATCGTCGAGGGTGATCAGGTGAGCCAGCAGGCCACGCTCGACGGACGCGGCTTCGGTAGCGCGGGTGAGAGCTTCGAGCAACTCGAGGTCTTTGACCAGGTCGGGGTCGGTCAGCCCGGCCCCGTTCGCGGCCACGTAGTCGTGCAGGGCCGAGATCAACTGCCGGTAGCGGTCCGTCCCGCCGGCCCGTACCTCGTCGAGCGTCGCCAACTCTTCGCGCACGGCGACGGTCGCCTCGCCGATCGGCGTGGACGTGTCGGCAGGCAGGTCGGAAATCTTTTCCTGCAAGCTCGCGACGGCCGCGTCGGTCTCGTCCCGATCGCTGGCGACTGCGCCGTCCCCCGTCCGTCCAGCTTCGGCCAGCGTGGTGACGTCGCGCTCGTCCTGTAGCTTCTCCACGGCGTCGATGACTTCGACCGCCGTCTCGGCGTGGCGCTCGACGGAGCGCGCGGTCGAGGCCTCTCCGACTGCGTTGTAGAAGATCACGGCGCCCAGCACCAGCGCACCGATCAGCGGGATCAGCACCAGCAGACCGAGCCGTGATCGGACACTCCGGTTGTAGAGGAACGATCGGCGTGCGGCGCTCGGCTCGTGCCGTGGCGCTTCGCCGTCGTTGCGCTCGTTCACCGCGACGCCGTCACCGGTGTCATAACGGCTTCGCGTACTGCGCGTCATCCGCCTTCCTCCCGTCATCTACCCGCGATAGATGACGCTCCCCACCGGACTGCCGATCTGTCAATAGGCATCGGTGAGACGTCCGTGGTCATCTCCGGCCGTTATTGTGCCGCTTCGATGAACGAGGCGCACGGCGGCCTTAGCTTAACCACGTTCCGCGGAGGCTGAACAGCCGGGTGGTGATCTAGCGCTCGACCTCGCCGGCGATGAACTTCTCGACGAGATCGCGGCAGATGCTGTCGGTGTACTGCTCGGGCGGCGACTTCATGAAATACGAGGAAGCCGACAGCACCGGACCGCCGACCCCCCTGTCCTTGGCGATCTTCGCCGCGCGGATGGCGTCGATGATGATGCCCGCGGAGTTCGGCGAGTCCCATACCTCGAGCTTGTACTCGAGATTGACCGGCGCGTCACCGAAGTTGCGCCCCTCCAGCCGGACGAACGCCCACTTGCGATCGTCCAGCCACGCCACGTAGTCGGACGGGCCGATGTGCACGTTCCGCGGTTCGATCCCGTCAATGAGTTGAGAGGTCACCGACTGGGTCTTGGAGACCTTCTTCGACTCCAGCCGGTCCCGCTCGAGCATGTTCATGAAGTCCATGTTGCCGCCGACGTTGAGCTGGTACGTCCGGTCCACGGTGACCCCGCGGTCCTCGAACAGCTTGGCCATGACGCGGTGCGTGATGGTCGCACCGATCTGCGATTTGATGTCGTCGCCCACGATCGGAACGCCGGCCTTGGTGAACTTGTCGGACCACTCCTTGGTGCTCGCGATGAACACGGGAAGCGCGTTGACGAACGCCACGCCGGCGTCGATTGCGCACTGCGCGTAGAACTTCGCGGCGTCCTCGGAGCCAACGGGCAAATAGCACACGAGAACGTCGGCACGCGCCTCCCGGAGTGCGGCGACGACGTCGACGGGGTCCTCGTCCGACTCGGTGATGGCGTCGCGGTAGTACTTGCCGAGACCGTCAAGGGTGTGCCCGCGCTGGACGGCGACGCCGGTGGGAGGGACATCGCAGATCTTTATCGTGTTGTTCTCGCTGGCGGTGATCGCGTCGGCCAGGTCGTGGCCGACCTTCTTGGCGTCAACGTCGAATGCAGCGACGAACTCCATGTCGCCGACGTGGTAGTCGCCGAACTGCACGTGCATCAGCCCAGGGACCTTCTGCCCGGGCGCGGCATCGCTGTAGTAGTGAACTCCCTGGACCAGTGATGCGGCGCAGTTACCGACACCTACGATGGCTACACGGACCGAGCTCATGTTCTGCTTTCCCTCCTCAGTGAGCGGGGTTCGCCGGTGGGTTACCGGTACCCCGGCGGGGCTCGGCGTGTTGCCGAGCGGACCGCAGGCTTTCGTCTGACTCGTGCTCGACGGCCCCCCGTTCGGCACTGATCAACTCGTCGAGCCACCGGACCTCGCGCTCCACGGACTCGAGCCCGTGCCGCTGAAGTTCCAGCGTGTAGGCGTCGAGCCGTTCGCGCGTCCGCTGCAGCGCGGAGCGGAACAACTCGAGGCGTTCCTGCAGCCGGCTGCGCCGGCCTTCGAGGATGCGCATCCGGGTGGCTGCGTCAGCCCTGCCGAAGAACGCGAAGTGCACACCGAACTGCTCGTCATCCCACGATGACGGCCCAGCCTCCGCCAGGAGCTCGGCGAAGTGCTCCTTGCCTTCCGGCGTGAGCTTGTAGACGATCTTGCCGCGCCGACTCCCCAGATGCGGGGCCTCGGTCCCGGACGACGGATCCTCCGCCAGGAAGCCTCGGCGCACGAGGTCCTTGAGGCAGGGGTAGAGGGTGCCGTAGGAGAACGCGCGGCCCCAGCCGAGCAGCGCGTTAACCTGCTTTCTGATCTCGTAGCCGTGCATGGGCGCGTCATGGAGCAGGCCGAGTACGGCCAACTCGAGCGCCTCAGCACGCTTGCCCACGGCGGGGACCCTCCTTGCAGTCAGTGTCACTTTCAGTGCGATGTATCGCACTGATACATCTCACTGATAGCCAAGACTATAAGGCAGCGGAGGTGCGGCGTACAAGTTGGGTCGGCCGCGGGGTTCTGTTTGCAACCGCCGGGGAATTCGCTGTGAAATGTCGCGTTTTCGCGGTGTCGCGCGATCCGGCGTAGTCTTGTCAACCGGTGCCCTCGGGCACGGTCCCCTGTCCCCTACCGTCCGAGAACGCCAGTGAGCAACCAACGTCGCCGGGCGGCCGGTCGCGGCCGTCGTGCCGCGTCGGCATCCGGCATCGCAACGTTGGGTCCCCGTGAGGAGTGGCCTCGTCCGAATGGCGGTACCGGGCATCACGAGAATCGTGCACTGGACGCACGGCAACCGGTGAACGGTCGCGCCGGACGTCCTCCACGGCGCGCCACCGGAGGTGGCCGGGACGGCAACGGCAACGGCTCGAACGGCGGCGGGCGCGGCAACCGGCGGTACGCCGCGAGGCGGGAGCCCAACGGCCGCTGGTGGCGGCGACTGCTGACCTGGAAGATGCTCGGCTTCGGCGCGCTGGGGACGTTCCTGCTCGGCATGATCGGTGTGGCTGTGGCGTACGCCATGACGCCGGTGCCGGAGGGCAACCCGTTCGCCGAGACCCAGGCCTCGATCGTCTACTGGAGCGACGGCGAGACCGAGCTCGGGAGGTTCAGCGAGGAGAACCGGGAGATCGTCGGCATCGACGAGATCCCCACCCACGTGCGGCAGGCGGTGATCGCGGCGGAGGACCGCAGTTTCTACGACAACAGCGGATTCGACCCGATCGGCATCGCCCGGGCGGCGAGGGACTACGTGCTCGGCGGTGAGATCCGCAGCGGCGGCTCGACGATCACCCAGCAGTACGTGAAGAACTACTACCTCACCCAAGAGCAGACGTGGACCCGGAAGGTCAAGGAGCTGTTCATCTCGGTCAAGGTCGACCAGCGGCTCAGCAAGGAGCAGATCCTCGAGGACTACCTGAACACGATCTGGTTCGGCCGCGGGACGCTGTACGGAGTGCAGACCGCGTCCGAGAGCTACTTCGGCAAGCCGGTCACCGACCTCTCCGTCGAGGAGGGTGCCGCGCTCGCCGCACTGATCCGGAACCCGAGGGTGTACGACCCGACGGTGAGCGAAGAGAACGCCGCGCGGTTCGAGGAGCGGTTCCGCTTCGTGCTCAACGGCATGGTCGAGGTGGGGGCGATCGACGCCGCGACGGCGGAGTCCGCCGAGGTGCCGGAGGTCAAGCCGAAGTCCGAGGATAACCAGTACGCCGGATCGAACGGCTACCTCATCGACCAGGTCAAGAGGGAGCTGCTCGATGCGGGCATCGAAGAGCAGCGGGTTCACAGCGGTGGCCTCCGCATCGTGACGACGTTCGACCGCGAAGCCCAGCAGGCCGCGGTCACCGCCGTGGAGGAGAACCGTCCGACCGACAACGCGAAGAACGTCCATGTCGGGCTGGCCGCGGTCGTGCCGGGCGATGGCGCCGTGACCGCGATCTACGGTGGCCCGGACTTCGTCGAGCAGTCGTTCAACAACGCGATGCAGGCCAAACCGAGCGTCGGGTCGACGATCAAGCCGCTCACGCTGGCCATGGGCCTGACCCAGGGCATCTCGCTGGACAGCAGGTTCGCCGGCAACTCGGGATTCGAGCACGAGGACCTGGGCGACAAGAAGATCAACAACTACAAGGATTCGGACTACGGCGAGTACGTGGACCTCATCGAAGCGACCGAACGGTCGATCAACACGGCGTACGTCGATCTGGCCACGACCATCGCCGAGTCCACCGGGTACCAGGCGATCGAGGAGTTGATGATCCGCGCCGGCATCCCGGAGGGGACGCCGGATCTCGCCAGCCAGACCGGGGCGATCACGTTGGGCATCGCGCCGGTCGCGCCCGTTGACCTTGCCACCGCCTACGCCACGATCGCCGCGGGCGGGGAAAGGTATGACTGGTACACCGTGAAGAGCGTGACGGCGCGGTCGGGCGAGATCGTCTACGAGCCCGAGCGTGAGTCCGAGCGCGCCTTCGACTCGGATGTCGCGGCCGACGTCACCTACGCCATGCGGCAGGTCGTGGAGGGAGACCAGGGTACGGCGGTCAAGTGGCCGCCTCAGATCGGGCGGCCGTCCGCCGGCAAGACCGGAACCCACGAGGACCTGTCGGCGTGGTACGGCGGGTTCACCCCACAGCTGTCGACCACTGTGGCGATCTTCAAGACGGACTACTCGGCCGGGACGCCGAGCATGAAGTCACTCGACGGCGTAGCGGGCATGGACTCCTTCACCGGCGGCGAGTACCCGTCCCGGATCTGGACCGCGTTCATGAAGGAGGTGCTGGAGGGCGAGCCGGTCATCGACTTCCCGCCCCGGTCCGACGTCGGTGAGCCGATGAACACCCCGACACCGACGCCGACCTGTCCCGAGGACGCGGAGACGCCGCCGCCCGAGGACGAGTCGGATGGGCGCGACTGGCCGGACTGCGAGACCGCGTCGCCCGAGCCCGAACCGACGCCCACGCTGACCTGCCCGCCAGGCTGGACCGGCGAGCCGCCGGACTGCAAGCGTCCGGAACCCGAGGAGATCAAGGTCCCCGACGTAGGCGGCATGACGGAAGACGAAGCCGTCGGGCGGCTCGAAGACGAAGGCTTCCAGAACATTCAAGTCCAGTACCTAGCGGTCTGCTCGGGGGCAGGGACTGTACTAAGCCAGCAACCGGAGCCTGGCGAGAAGGCAGTTGCGGATGAGCCGATCGTCATCACGGTCGGCGAGCAGGACGATTGCGAGAGAGTCCCGAAGGTCACCGGCGAGACGGTGGATGCAGCCATCGATATCCTCGCGGATGCGGGATTCGAGGCCCAACAGGAAACAGCCCAGCAAGGTGGCCAGCCGGGGACGGTCGCCAAGCAGGATCCCTCGGCCGATGAACTGGCCCCGACATCGGAGCCCGTCACCATCTACGTGGTTCCGGACGATGAGGAAGGGTCGACAGCTACTCCCTGAGGCATGTTGCCCCTCGCAGGGACCCTGGCGACGGCTCGGGCGAGTCCGGAAACGCCCCGGGTGCTGATGCATGTCGAAATGGTTAGCGGACTGATGCGGGCCTCATCTGCCGCCCAGCACGTGCGTAGGCCAGGATGGGCCGGGTGAGCGCCGAGCCCCCGTCGCCGACTCCGGTCGCCCTGCCCAGCCGGGACGACCCGCTGGTGCGGTCGTTCAGCGAGCGCATCGGGGGGCCGGCCGGCGCGCACGCCGTGCCGGCGTCCCGGTGGTGGGGCCCGGTTCGCATCGCTCTCGCCGTGGCCTGCGCGGTTCTGGCGCTCGGGGTGATCGCGGATATGCCGTGCCGCGAGGACGGCTGGGCGGAGCGCGACCGGGAGACCTGGACGAACCTGTGCTACAGCGACGTCCCGTTCCTGTACCGCGAGCGCGGTTTCGCCGAGGAACTGGTGCCGTACCGGGACGTCGAGTTGGAGTACCCGGTGCTGACGGGCGTCGCCATGCAGGCCGCTGCGTACGTGACGCAGGCCATGGCGGACGGCGAACTGGACGGCTCATCCGACGAAAGCGTCCGGTTCTACGACGTCACCGCCGTCCTGCTCGGCATCGCCGCGCTCGTCGTGGTCTTCGCCACCGCGCGCACCGTCCGGCGCCGACCGTGGGACGGGCTGCTGGTGGCGGCGTCCCCGGTGCTGCTGCTGACCGCGACCATCAACTGGGATTTGCTTGCGGTGGCCGCGACCTCGCTGGCGATCCTGGCCTGGACCCGGCGCCGGGGAGGGCTCGCCGGGCTGTTCATCGGCGTGGGCGTCGCCGCAAAGCTCTACCCGGTGCTGCTGCTCGGACCACTGTTGCTGGTGGCGCTGCGGTCCTCGCGGCGCGGTCGCGACCTCCGCGAGTTCGCAGCCGCGTTGGTGGCCGCGGCAGCGACGTGGGCCGTGCTCAATCTCCCCGTCTACCTGCTGGCACCGGAGGCGTGGCGGGCGTTCTTCAGGTTCAACATCGATCGTGGCGCGGACATTGGCTCTCCGTGGTACGCGATCAACCTGCGCTGGCCGGAGGTGTTGCCCGACCGCATCGACCCGCTCGTTGCCGCCTCGGCTGCCGTCCTGCTCGTGATCATCGTGGTCCTGGCGCTGGCCGCCCCCGAGCCGCCGCGGCTGGCGCAGCTCGCGTTCCTGGCCGTTGCCGCATTCGTGCTCATCAACAAGGTCTGGTCGCCGCAGTACGCGCTGTGGCTGCTTCCGCTGGCGGTGCTGGCGCGACCCCGGTGGCGCGACATCCTCGCCTGGCAACTCGCCGAGGTCGTGTACTTCGTCGCCGTCTGGTGGCACCTTGCCTCGCTCGCCGAACCTGATGATCCGATACTGACGACGGACCAGTACGTCGTGGCGGTGGGCATCCGCGTGGCGGGCGTGCTGTGGCTGGCCGCCCTGGTCGTCCGGGACATGCTCATGCCGCGGCTTGACCCGGTGCGGCCGTACTCCGACCCACTCGCCCCGTTGCGGTCCTAGACCCCGCCGATCATGCAAGAGTCGTTCGACATGCCAACGGAACGACACGCGACGGCGGCCAACCGACGGGCACGGTCACGCCGTCGCGCGCACGGCCCGGCCGAGGGCTGGCGTGGTGCCCTGCGCCGGCTCGCCCCCGTCGACCGGGAAGTCCTGGGTATCTGGCTGGCGAGCCGGGCGTCGCTGTACGTTGTCGCAGGCGCGGTGGGCTGGCTGTTCGTGGGGGCCGACCAGCGGGTGGAGCCGTGGCTGGACCGGTGGGTGCGGTGGGACTTCATCCACTTCCGCGGCATCGCGGAGTTCGGCTACGGCGGGGAGCCGACGGGAGTGCCCAACGAGGCGTTCTTCCCCGGCCTGCCGTCGCTGCTGTGGCTGGGCGACCTCGTGGGCCTGCGGTACGTGCTCACCGGGCTGCTGGTGTCCTTCGCCGCGGGCGCCGTCGCCGCGGTGGCGCTCGGCCGGCTCGGCGACCTGGAGGGCGGGCCCGGGACGGGACGGGTGGCCGTCCTGCTGTGGGTGTTCGCCCCGCCGGCGGTGTTCCTGGCCGCGCCGTACACGGAGGCGTTGTTCCTCGGCCTCGCGATCCCCGCCTGGCTGGCGGCACGGCGTGGCCACTGGGCGGGAGCCGGTGCGCTGGTCGCGGCCGCGTGCACCGTGCGGGTGAGCGGCGCATTCCTCGCGGCAGCACTGGTCGTCGAATGGCTGACGTCGAGGCAGCGGCGCGGGCTCGGGGGCGCCGGCTGGGTGCTGCTCCCCGCCGTGCCGCTGCTCGGCTGGACCGGCTACCTGCGCTGGCTTACCGGCGACTGGCTGGCCTGGATGAACGCCCAGGCTCAGGAGTGGCACCGGGAGTTCACCTGGCCGTGGGACGCGTGGGCGAACACGTGGGCCGCCGCGTTCGGCGGGACGCAGAGCCCGGTGTTCGCGTGGATGTTCCGTGCCGAGATCGTGGCGATGCTCGTCGGCGTCGGCTTGACCGTGGGGCTGCTGTGGTGGCGGCGATGGGGCGAGGCCACCTGGGTGGGACTGCAGGTGGTGGCCTTCGGCACGTCGATGTGGTTCTTCTCGGTGCCGCGTGCCACGCTGCTGTGGTGGCCGCTGTGGATCGTCCTCGCCGTGGTGGCCGCCCGGCGGCGGTGGGTGTTGTGGGCCTATCTCGCGGTGTCCGTCCCCCTGATGGCGGTCTGGGCGGCGGCGTTCCTCACCCACCGGTGGGCCGGTTGACCGATCCCGGCGCCGGGATCAGGCCCACCGCACCTCGTCGAAGGCCGTCGTCGTGAAGCGGACTTCGACGTCCAACTCGTCGCCGACGTCCGGACGTTGGACGTCGTTCGGCAGCCAGATCATGGAGCATTGCATGTGCGGCGGCTCCGCGAACCACCGCCGCTTGCCGGCGACGTAGAACGGCGACAGTGCGCGCCCCGCCGCCTCGAGGCCGCCCTTCGCGATCGACACGGCGCGCTGGCGCAGCGACACCGCAGGCGTGGGTGCCTCGAGCGCGATGCCGTGCGCGGTCCCGCCGGCGACGACGAGCAGTCGTCCGGCGCGCGGGGCACGGCGCTGGCGGTACCCGTAGCGGTCGCCGCGGCGCAACTCGTGCACGTCCAGCACGGTGGCCCGCGCCTTCAACGCCGCCCGGGAACCCAGCCACAACGCCGTGCCGATACGTTGCCGGACCTCGATCCCCGTCTCCTCGGCCAGCGCGGCGGCAGCGGCCTCACCGAGGTGGCTCACCCACAACGGCCCGGACGCGGCGGCGGTGGCGCGCCGTCCCAGCGTCCGGGCCTGCTCGGTGCGGTCGCCGTCCAGCGGCAGGTGCAGCGCCCAGCCGCGGAACCGGACGCCGTCCAGCAGGGTTGCGGCCTCCTCGATCTCGTCGGGGGCGATGCCGTGCCGTCGCATCGACGTCATGACCTCGACGACCACGTGGGGAGCCGTCGTGTCCAGCCGTGCGAGCTCGCGGAGGTCGGCCAGGCGGGACACCGTGTGGATGACCGGGGCGGCGTGCGGTTCGTCCCCCGGCCGCCAGGGGGCCAGGACCAGCAACTCGCCGCGGAAGCTGCCGGCGGCGTCGAGCTCGTCGTACGTTCCGACGGCGACGGTGTCGACGCCGAGCGTCGCCGCCTCCGCCGCCAGCGTCCGCGTCCCGAACCCGTAGCCGTTGCCCTTCGCGACCGGCACGAGCCCGGGGTGTGCCGCGGCGAAGGACTTGAGGTGATCACGCCACCGGGCGGTGTCGACCTGGAGCGTCAGCGGCACGGCCGATCACCCCCTTCGCTTCATGTAGAGGTCGAACGCCGTGTAGAGCACCGTGGAGACCGGCAGATCCCACTCGCCGAGGTACTCGACAGCGTCGCCGCCGGTGCCGAGCTTGAACCGGATCAGGCCGGCGTGCGGGTCGTTCTCGTCAAGGGTGTCGGTGATGCCGCGCAGGTCGTAGACGGCGCATCCGTCGGCAAGCGCGTCGCGCATCATCCGCCACTGGACGGCGTTGGAGCCGCGCACCTCGCGTTTCGCCGTAGAGGATGCGCCGTAGGAGTACCAGGCGTGGTCGCCGACGCGGACCATCGTGGTCGCGGCGACGAGGTCGCCGTCGTGGCGGGCGAGGTAGAGCCGGATGCGGTCCGGCTCCTCGGCGGTCATCGCCTGCCACATGTTCTGGAAGTACGGCAACGGGCGCGGGGTGAAGCCGTCACGGTGCGCCGTCTCGGCGTAGAGGCGGTGGAACTCGGGGAGATCGTCGGCGCCGCCCAACTCGACGGCGACGCCGGCCTTGTCGGCCTTGCGGATGTTGCGCCGCCACAGCTGGTTGAACTTCTTGAACAGGTCGTCCTCGGACTGCCCGGTGAGCGGCAGTTGGAAGACGAACTGCGGCTGGCCGACGGTGAACCCGCCGTCGCCGGCCTGTTGCCTCCAGCCGAGCTCGCGCAACTGGTCGGCGAGGGCCGTGCCGACGGGGCTGGTCGCGGTCGGTGGGACGTCGGTGAGGCGGGCGGTTTCCGGGTCCGCGAGCGCGGCCTTCGCGGTGTCGGCGTCCCACCTGCGTACCTCGACCGGCGGGCCGATCCGGATGCCGAACGCGCCGTGCTGCTTGACGTGGGCGACCAGGGGGTCGAGCCACTGGGCGAGGCCGTCGGCGGCTGCGGCCTTCCAGTCGATGGCCGGACCCTCTGGGACGTAGGCAAGGTACCGGCGGATGCGCGGTGCCTTGCGGTACAGCACGAGGGCCGTTCCGACCGGCCGTCCGTCGTCCCCGGAGAACCAGCCGAGCGACTGGGCGCGCCATTCCCGCTTCACATCGCCCCAGGCAGGAGTCTGCAGGAAGCTCGCCGAGGGTTGGTCGGCGATAGCGGCAAGATGGTCCGCGCGAGAGATCTCACGTACCCGGAGTGTCACGGTGTACGAGGGTACGGGGTATCAAAGCCCACGGGGAACAGCGAGGGGTGATCTTGCTTGCACCCGGGCCCGGCACGGCCGACCGACCGGACCCGGGCGCTGAGGCGGTTCAGGCGCGGGCGGCCTGGATCTCGAGATCCAGGACGACCTTCCTGCCGACAAGAACGCCGCCGGTCTCCAGTGTGGCGTTCCACGTCAGGTCCCAGTCCTCCCGGTTGATCTCCGCCCGGGCGCTGACTCCCGCGACTTCTGTGCCCCAGGGGTTCGTACCCAGGCCCTCGAACGTCACGTCGAACTCGACGGTCCTGGTGACGTCCCGGATGCTCAGGTCACCGGTGACGACGAACTCCGGCCCGCCGGTGTGCCGGATGTGCGTCGACCGGAAGCGGATCTCCGGGTAGTTCGCGGAGTCGAAGAAGTCAGCGGAGCGCAGGTGGCCGTCCCGGTCCTCGGCTCCGGTTGTCACGCTGTCCGTCCGCATCGCGATCTCGACCACGGAGTCCGTGGGCTCCTCGGCGAGCGTGATGGTGCCGGACACGTCCGCAAAGTGCCCGCGGACCTTGGTGAACATCATGTGGGTGGCGATGAAGCCCAGGTGGCTGTGCTGCGCATCGACCGTGAAGGTACCGGGAGCAGGAATGGTGAGGCCCTGCCACTGGCGAGCTGGGGCCGCTGTGGTCTCCGTCATCGTTGAGGCTCCTTTGTGTCGAGAGAACCGTCGGACGTCTGCGCCAGCGATAATCCACGCGGCAATATTCCCTGAAGAAATCTTCCTGAGGAAGATAGTTGCTGTTTTACACTGAGCAGGTGCGCACAGAGTTGCTCGAGGATCAGCGGCTGACGGCGGTCGGCCTGTTCTTCGAGGCCCAGCTTGGCCTTGCCGCCAAGCTCACGCCGCGGTTCGCCGAGTACGGAATCTCCGAGACGGAATATGAGGTGCTGCTCCGCCTCTCCCGGACGCCGGGTGGGCGGCTGCGCATGAGTGACCTCTCCGCCCAGACCAGCCTGTCCACCAGCGGCATCACCCGGGTTGTCGACCGGTTGGAGCGCGACGGTTTGGTCGTCAGGGAGAGTTGCGAGCACGACCGGCGCGGCACGTGGGCGCGGATCACCGACGCCGGCTCCGACCGGATCGGCGCGGTGCTGGAGCCGCACCTCGATGACGTGGAACGGTGGTTCACCGGACGGCTGACCGACCAGCAACTCGCCGCCCTCACCGACGCGCTGCGCGTCATCAGGGACGCGGTGCATCCGGACGCGGTCGCGGGGACGGCGGAGGTCGCCGTGCACTGACCGGCGGACGCGCCGACGCCGGTCAGGTGAGCAGCTTGCGGAGCAGCGCGATGTCGGCCGCTTGGCCCTCGGCGCCGCCGGGCGTCTCGACCACCACCGGAGCACCGGCATCCCGCGCCACGTCCGCGATCACCTCGGCGCCGATGACGCCCTCGCCGATGTTGACGTGGCGGTCGGCCCCGGAGCCGAACTCGTCGCGGCTGTCGTTGGCGTGCACCAGGTCGATGCGCCCCGTGATGGCCAGCACCTGCTCGACGACACGGCGCATGTCGATGCCGCCCGCGTGAGCGTGGCAGGTGTCGAGGCAGAAGCCCAGGCCGTGGTCGCCCACGGCGTCCCACAGCCGGGCGAGGCGGTCGAGCGTGCGGGCCATGGCGTTGGTGCCGCCGGCCGTGTTCTCGATGAGGACCGGCAGCTTGAGGTCGGTGCGCTCGGCGCACTTGCGCCAGTTGTCGAACCCGACGTCCGGGTCGTCGTCCTTCAGAACGTGCCCGCCGTGCACGATGAGCGCCTTGGCGCCGACCTCCGCGGCGGCGTCGACCTGCTGTTGCAGCAGCTTGCGGCTCGGGATGCGGATGCGGTTGTTGGTGGTGGCCACATTGAGCACGTAGGGCGCGTGAACGTACAGGTCGACGCCGGCGGACTGGGCCGCTGCGCGAAGCGCCGCCGCGCCGCCCTCGTAGGTGACCCGCGGCGCCTTCCAGCCTTGCGGGTCGCCGATGAAGAACTGGACCAGGTCGGTGTCGCGCGCGGCCGCCTCGGCGATGGGGTCGCCGTCGCCGATGTGGGCTCCGATCCGTATTGCCGTCATAGCCGTTTAGCCTACGGCGGCGGCCCGACAACCCGGTCGCCCGTTCGTTCGATCACGTTCGGCAGGGGCGCCCCTGCCGGGGCAGGCCTGCGGGCCTGTTGCAGCGTGGCTGCGCCTGCCGAACGTGATCGAACGGGCAGGCGTGGGTGCCGCTGCTATGCTGAGTGGCCGGCCCGGGCGCCCGTGCCCGGGCCGTGTGGCGCAGCAAGCCCTCCTGCCGCGGAAGGACCGTGGCCGCTGAAGTCCGGAGGAGGTGATCGGCGCGATGCGTCAGTACGAGGTCATGGTGATCTTCAGCCCCGAGCTGGAGGAGCGCACCGTCAACCCGATGCTCGAGCAGTTTCTCGGGGTCGTCCGCGAAGCGGGCGGCGCGGTGGAAAAGGTCGATGTCTGGGGTCGGCGTAGGCTCGCCTACGAGATTGACAAGAACGGCGAGGGCATCTACGCGGTGATCGAGCTCAAGTGCGAAGCGGACACCGTGGCGGAGCTGGACCGCCAGCTCGGTCTCAACGAGAACATCCTGCGCACCAAGGTCGTCCGTCCGGGCGCCCACTGATACATAACCGGCTCACCACCCCGCGGAGGCAGTAGCTATGGCAGGCGAGCCCGTCATCACGATCGTCGGCAACCTGACCGACGACCCGGAGTTGCGGTTCACCCCGAGCGGCGCTCCGGTCGCGAACTTCACGATCGCATCGACGCCCCGCT
>JBMCTR010000005.1:0-15614 GCA_048622955.1 Actinomycetota bacterium | reverse complement strand
TCCTTTACCAGGCGCGGAGCCCTGGTAAAGGACCCGAAGCGGTGGTTAACGTGATCATTGGGCGGCGCCCGGGCGGTGCCGGCGGGCGCACCGGGGTGTGACAAGCTTCCCTGCGTGGATGTCGAGAACGTCGGTGCCGATGTGGAGAAGGTTCTCCTGACAGAGGCCGACATCCAGGGGCGGATCGGCGAGTTGGCAGCCGACATCGAGCGGGACTACGAGGACGTTGACCTGCTCCTGGTGGGGGTTCTCAAGGGTGCCCTGATGGTGATGGCCGACCTGTCACGCGCGCTGCACCGGCACGTCGAGACCGACTGGATGGCGATCTCCTCCTACGGGTCCGGGACGAGGTCGTCGGGCGTGGTGCGGATCCTGAAGGACCTGGACACGGACATCACCGACCGGCACGTGCTGATCGTCGAGGACATCATCGACACCGGCCTGACCCTGTCCTGGCTGGTGTCGAACCTGCGCTCCAGAGGGCCGGCGTCGGTGGAGACGTGCACCCTGCTGCGCAAGCCGGAGGCTGCCAAGCGCCCGGTGGACCTCCGCTACGTCGGGTTCGACATCCCCAACGAGTTCGTCGTCGGGTACGGCCTGGACTACGCGGAGAAGTACCGTAACCTCCGTGTTGTCGCCACCCTCGCGCCGCACGTCTATGGCTGAGAACAGGCTGAGAATCGCGGGGCCCAGGAACAGCCGATCATGCCGTGGCGTTCACATGACGTAACTAGTAGATCTGTTGCGAATAGGCACTGGCAGAGCCTCCGGTGTACCGTCGTAACATCGGGCGCCTGCGGCGGACACCCCGCCGGCTGCCAGCGTTACGGATACCGACCAGCAGGAGGACCGGGGCTGTACGACGCTCCGCATTATGAACGGTAGGCGACTTCTTCGCGGGCCACTTGTGTGGTTCCTCATTCTTGCGTTCGCGGCGCTGCTCGTCACGCGCCTGCTCGATTCCGGTGAGGAGTTCGAGCAGGTCGAGACCGCGCAGGTCGTGGAGGAGCTGGAGGCTGAGAACGTCGCGCAGGCCAAGGTCATCGGCGGCGACGCGCACCGCATCGAGCTGACGCTCAAGGACGGCGACAAGATCCAGTCTCAGTACGTCGAGGGCCAGGGCATCGAGCTGCAGCACACCCTGCAGGAGCAGGCGGCGTCCGGCGCACTGCCCGACGGCTATGACGTCGAGGTCGCCCAGCCCAGCGTGATCTGGAGCGTGCTCGGAGCATTCCTGCCGTTCCTGCTGCTCATCGCACTGTTCATCTTCTTCCTGAGCAGGATGCAGGGCGGCAGCCAGGTGATGAGCTTCGGCCGCAACAAGGCCAAGCTGCAGACCAAGGAGATGCCCAAGTCGACGTTCGCGGACGTTGCGGGCTGCGATGAGGCCATCGAGGAACTGCACGAGATCAAGGACTTCCTCCAGGAGCCCGGGAAGTTCCAGGCCGTCGGCGCGAAGATCCCCAAGGGCGTGCTGCTGTACGGCGCCCCCGGCACCGGGAAGACGCTGCTGGCGCGGGCCGTGGCCGGCGAGGCCGGAGTGCCGTTCTACACCATCTCGGGGTCGGACTTCGTCGAGATGTTCGTCGGCGTCGGCGCGTCGCGGGTGCGCGACCTGTTCAAGGAAGCCAAGGAGAACGCGCCGGCGATCGTGTTCGTCGACGAGATCGACGCTGTCGGCCGCCACCGCGGCGCCGGGCTCGGCGGCGGGCACGACGAGCGCGAGCAGACGCTCAACCAGCTTCTGGTCGAGATGGACGGGTTCGACATCAAGACGAACGTGATCCTCATCGCGGCCACGAACCGCCCCGACATCCTGGACCCCGCGCTGCTGCGCCCCGGCCGGTTCGACCGCCAGATCGCGGTCGAGCAACCGGACCTCGAGGGGCGCCGCAAGATCCTGGAGGTCCACGCACGCGGCAAGCCGCTGGCCGACGACGTGGACATGCTCGCGGTCGCCCGCAGGACGCCCGGCTTCAGCGGCGCCGACCTGGCCAATGTCCTCAACGAGGCCGCACTGCTGACCGCGCGCAACGGCCACAAGCAGATCGACGCCAAGTCCATCGACGAGGCGATCGACCGGGTCGTGGCCGGTCCGCAGAAGCGGTCCCGGCTGATGAAGGACGAGGAGAAACGGATCACCGCGTATCACGAGGGTGGACACGCCCTGGTGGCCGCGGCGCTGCACCACACCGACCCCGTGCACAAGGTGACGATCCTGATGCGCGGCGGCGCGCTCGGGTACACGATGGTGCTGCCTGACGAGGACAAGTACTCCACGACGCGGAACGAAATGCTCGACCAGCTCGCCTACATGATGGGCGGACGGGCGGCGGAGGAGCTCGTCTTCCACGACCCGACGACCGGCGCGGCCAACGACATCGACAAGGCCACGATGCTCGCGCGCCGCATGGTCACCCAGTACGGCATGACGGAGCGCCTCGGCGCCATCAAGTTCGGCACCGACAAGGCGGAGCCGTTCGTCGGCCGCGAGATCGGGCACGAGCGCGACTACTCCGAGGAGGTCGCGGCCCAGGTCGACGAGGAGGTCCGCAAGTTCATCGAGACAGCCCACCAGGAGGCTTTCGACATCCTGGTCGAGAACCGCGACATCCTGGACCAGCTCGTGGTGGAGCTGCTGGACAAGGAGACCCTCGACAAGCAGCAGGTCGAGGAGATCTTCGCACCGGTCCGTAGGCTCGAGCGCCGGCCGGCGTGGACGGGCTCGGCGACCCGGAGGCCGTCCGACCGCGGCCCGGTGGAGGTGCCGGTGAAGGCTATCGGCGCCTCGCCGAACGGTGCGGGCTCGAGCCAGGGTTCGGACGGCGAGTCGCGCGAGGACGGCGAGGCTACGGACCCGGTCACCGGCGAACCGGCCGTGAAGCGGAACTACGACCGGGGCTGAGCCGATGCCCGCCGAGCCCGGGGCCGACGGGCCCACCGACCACGCCGAGGAAGCCTTTCCACCTGCGGAACCTGACCTACAGCGCTATGTCACCAGGCCGTTCGACCACGCGCGCGTCGAAAAGGCCGTCTACGACCTGCTGCTGGCCATCGGCGACGACCCCACCCGGGACGGCCTGCGCGAGACCCCTCGGCGGGTGGCCCGGGCGTACGAGGAGATGTTCCGCGGCCTGCACCAGGACCCGTCCGAGGTGCTGACCACGACCTTCGAACTGGGTCACGACGAGCTGGTCCTCGTGAAGGACATCGAGGTCGCCTCGTCCTGCGAGCACCATCTCGTGCCGTTCTACGGGTACGCCCACATCGGGTACATCCCCGGCGAGCACGGGCGGATCACGGGCCTGTCGAAGCTGGCGCGGCTCGTGGACGTCTACGCCCGGCGGCCGCAGGTCCAGGAACGGCTGACCACCCAGATCGCCGACTCGCTGGTCCGGTATCTCGAGCCCGGCGGTGTGATCGTGGTGATCGAGGCCGAGCACCTGTGCATGACGCTGCGGGGGGTGCGCAAGCCGGGGGCGAAGACGGTGACCAGCGCCGTCCGCGGGCAGTTGCGCCGCCCCGCCACACGGGGGGAGGCGATGAGCCTCATCCTGGGCCGCTGACGGTCGCGCCGCGCGTAGGCTCGGGGCTGTGACGGAAGACGTCAAGCCGCCGCCCGGCCGGCCGGCGGCGTACATCGGAGGGTTGCCGAAACCGGACAGGTGCCTGGTCATGGGCGTCGTCAACGTGACCCCGGACTCGTTCTCCGACGGCGGCCTGTGGTTTGAGCCCGCCGACGCCATCACCCACGGCCTTCGGCTGGCCACGCAGGGTGCGGACCTGGTCGATGTCGGAGGGGAGTCCACCCGGCCCGGCGCCGCGCGGGTGCCGGTGGACGAAGAACTGCGGCGGGTGCTTCCGGTCGTCCGAGAGCTCGCCGGTGCCGGCGTGCCCGTGTCCATCGACACCATGCGAGCCTCCGTCGCGGAGCGCGCCGTCGAGGCCGGCGCCACCCTGATCAACGATGTCTCCGGCGGACGGGCCGACGCCGACATGCTGCGCGTCATCGGGCAGTCGGGGCTGCCGGCGGTCCTGATGCACTGGCGGGGGTACTCGTCCGACATGCAGCGCAAGGCGGTGTACGACGACGTGGTCGCCGACGTCGTGGCGGAGTTGCGGCCGCAGATCGACGCTGCGCTGGCCGCGGGGGTGCGCAGCGACCGAATCATCCTGGACCCCGGGCTCGGTTTCGCCAAGACCGGTGATCACAACTGGACGCTGCTGCACCGGCTCGGTGAGCTGGTCGGGTTGGGCTTCCCCGTCCTCGTCGCCGCGTCGCGCAAACGCTTCCTCGGGGCACTGCTGGCCGATTCCGTCACCGGCGCCGAGCGTCCACCGGACGGCCGGGACGCCGCGAGTGCTGCGCTGTCCTCCCTGATCGGGCTGTCTGGAGCGTGGTGCGTCCGCGTCCACGAAGTGCCCGGCTCGCTGGACGCGGTCAAGGTCGCCGCTCGCTGGGGGGAGGAGGCCCGACGGGGACCGGCGTCGGTGGGCAGCAGCAGAACCGGCGAGGGCGTGGGCGCTGCGTGACCGAGGTCGCCACGGAGTCCGGCCTGCTGGCGGCGAACGTCGCCTTCTACGACGCGCTGGAACGCGCGGACATGGATGCGCTGGGCGAAATCTGGACGCCTGCCGGCGCAGCGAGCTGCGTGCACCCCGGCATGGACCCGATCCACGGCCGGAAAGCCGTGCTGCGTTCCTGGGCCGCCATGCTCGCGGGGACGCCGTACCTGCAGTTCGTCCTGACCGACGTGACGGCCGAGGTGTACGGCACGGTGGGCGTCGTCAGCTGTACGGAGAACCTGCTCTCGGCCGCCGACGGCATGCCGGAGACGGTGTTCGCCGGCGGCCGGGCGGTCGCCACCAACGTCTTCCGCCTCGAGGACGGCAGGTGGCGGCTGTGGGTGCATCACGCGTCGCCGGTCCAGGCGCCGGAGTAGCGCCCCGGCCGGCGGATGCTCCAGCGGCCGCGGGGCACGTACCGACAGGAAGCGGTTAAGGTCGGTGCCGTGACCGACCGCATCGCGTTGCGCGGGCTTAGCGCGCGCGGCCATCATGGCTGGCTACCCGAGGAGCGGGACGCCGGCCAGCGATTCCTGGTCGATGTGGAGCTCGGTGTCGACACCGGGGCGGCGGCGGCCAGCGACGATCTCGCCGACACCGTGAACTATGGTGATCTCGCCGAGCGCGTGGTCGGGGCCGTCACCGGTGAGCCGGTCAAGCTGGTTGAGACGCTCGCGCAGCGGATCGCCGACGTCTGCTTGGCGTACGTCGGTGTCGAGGATGTACAGGTGACCGTACACAAGCCGGAGGCGCCGATTCCGGTGCCGTTCGAGGACGTGACCGTGACGATCCGAAGGGCCCGGACGTGAGCAACATCCCGAACCCCGCCGTAGTTGACGCCGACACCTTGACCGACGAGCTTCGACCGCTGCGGCGTGCCGCGCTCGCGCTGGGCAGCAACCTGGGAGACCGGCTGGAGTACCTGCAGGCCGCGGTCGACGCGCTGACCGACTCCCCCGAGATCGTTCCTGTGGCCGTGTCGTCGGTGTACGAGACGCAGCCGGTGGGCGGCCCGGCCGAGCAGCCCGCATTCCTCAACGCGGTGCTGGTCGTCGACACCACCCTGTCGCCGCGTTCGCTGATGGAGCGATGCCAGGCGGCCGAGGACGCGTTCGGCCGGACGCGCGACGTGCCGAAGGGGCCGCGCACCCTGGACGTCGACGTGCTCGCCGTCGGAGAGGGGACGGTCGACGACCAGGATCTGCAGGTGCCGCATCCGCGCCTGGCCGAGCGCGCCTTCGTCCTCGTGCCGTGGGCCGAGGTGGACCCGGACTTCGCCGTCCCGGGGCTCGGATCGGTGTCGGAACTGGCCGCGGCCGTCTCACACGCGGGCGTGGAGCGGCTCGACGACGCAGCCCTCGAGCTTCCCGCCTGAAAGCGACGAGGGTCACACCGGTCGTGCACGCCACGCGGATAGGCACGCTGCTCGGCGTCGCGCTTGCGGCGGTACCTGCCGGATGGCTGTTCGGCCGGCTGGTCCAGGCGTGGACCGGCGTCGTCCCGGCGGTGCCGTGGGTGCTGCCGTTGCTGCTGTTGTTCATGGCGATACTGCTGCTGCTCGGCGCGCGGGTAGCCAGGGGCTGGATCGAGGAGCGCCGGTACGACAACCGGATGGACGCCTTGGTGGTGGCGCGGCTCGCCGCGCTCGCGAAGGCGGCGGCCGTGTTCGGCGCGGCCGTGACCGGTGGGTACCTGGGGATGGGCCTGCTGGCGCTGAACGAGTTGACTTTCTCCGCCGCGCAGGGTCGTGCGGTGCTGTCGGCCACCGTGATGGTGACAGGAGCCGGTGTGGCGGCCGCAGCGCTCAGGTTGGAGCGGTCCTGCGAGGTGCCGCCCGACGAGTCCGAGGACACGGACGGTCGGGACGTGTGATCGGTGGGGTTTTGCGGCATTTCGGCGTGTGACGGCCGGGTTCTGGTACTACGCCCCGGTACGGTTTGGCCATGAGAAGCGCGCCTCCCACCGGCAACGTGCGGGTGACCCGCGCCGTCGCCCGGCTTGCCCCCGTCCTCGCCGTCGCTCTGGTTGCGGCGGCGGTCGTGTACGGCGGCCCGTGGCCGCTGCTGGCGGCGTCCGGGGCGGCGGCGTTGACGACGCTCGTCGCCGCGTTGGTCTTCCGGATCGACAGGAGGCGGCGCACCGAGGTGGCCGCGACGCGGGCTCGGATCGCCGCGGAGTACGGCGCCGAGCACGCCCGGTACGCGAGCGAGCACCGTGCCGTGGTCGGCTACCTGTCAGGCCTGGTCGATGCCGCGTCGACCAGGATCGGGCTGCTCCGGCACCGGATCGGCCTGCTGGAGCGGGAGCTCAGCGAGCCTCGTGCGGGCGGGGTGGGCCGTTCCGCGCCGGAGACCGAACCGCCGCTGCTCGCCCAACGCCCCGCTGGTGCGCAGCTGTGGCCGGACCTTGCGGATGCCCCGACAGTCGTGGACCTGATCGCCTGGGACGAGCGTGCCCACCAGCGGCGGGACGACGGCGTGCCCGAGTCCGCCTGACGCAGCGGGGGCGGCCGGGTTACGCGTCCTGGACTGTTTCGAGCTCCACCTCGGCGGCGTCGACCTGCTGGACGTCGGCCTCCACGGAGCGGCGCAGCGCGACGTGCAGCGTCGTCGGCGTGAGGACGCCCAGGTAGCGGTACCGGTCATCGAGGACGGCGGTCCACCCGGCGTTCCACTGCAGCATCTCGCCGAAGGCGACCTTGAGCGTCTCATCGGTCTGCACCCAGGCTTCCATGCGGCGGGCGCGGTCGCGCACGGTGCCTTCGCCGTGGGCCATGTCGCGGCCGATCCATCCGGCGAGGCCGCCGTCGGAGTTGAGAACCACGGCCCAGCGGGACGGCGCCATCGCCGCCGCGGCGTCCGCCAGCGTGTCGTTGAGCCGCACCACGGGCGGGTGTTCGAGGTCCGCCTCGGTGATCGGCGTCACCGACAGCCGCTTGAGCCCGCGGTCGGCGCCGACGAAGTCGGCGACGAACTCCGTGGCCGGGGCACCCAGGATGGTCGCCGGCGTGTCGTACTGCTGGAGCCGACCGTCCTGGGCGAACACCGCGGTACGGTCGCCGAGCCGGACCGCCTCCTCGATGTCGTGGGTCACGAACAGGATCGTCTTGTGCACCTCGGCCTGTAGCCGCAGGAACTCGTCCTGCAGCTGGGACCGGACGATCGGGTCGACCGCGCTGAACGGCTCGTCCATCAGCAGGATCGGCGGATCCACCGCCAGCGCACGTGCGACGCCGACGCGCTGCTGCTGCCCGCCGGACAGCTCGTGCGGGTACCGCGGCCCGTGCACCGCCGGGTCGAGCCCGACGAGCTCCATCAGTTCGTGCGCCCGCCGCTGCCGTTCCGCCTTCGACCAGCCGACCAGCTCCGGGACGGTGGCGATGTTCTGTGCGATCGTGCGGTGCGGGAACAGCCCGACGCTCTGAATCACGTAGCCGATGCCGCGCCGCAGCCCCACCGGGTCGACGTGGGTGACGTCGCGGCCGTCGAGGTAGATGCGGCCCGAGGTGGGCTCGGTCAACCGGTTGACCATCTTCATCGTCGTGGTCTTGCCGCAGCCCGACGGCCCGACCAGGGTGACCAGCTCTCCCCGCGAGACGTCGAGCGTCAGCTCGCGTACCGCGACCGTCCCGTCCGGGTAGACCTTCGACACGCCGTCGAGGCGCATCATCGGCTCTCCGGTACCGTCATTGTGATGCTCGTGCGCACGGCCGCTCATGCCACAAGCGTTACCGACGACTGCCTGGTGCGCAACGACTGGGTGTGCCCCGAGTACCTTCGCAGCCGGTACCCGCAGCTGCTCGAGGCGCTCGGCGAGCACGTCTACATCACCGTGGCGTCGCTGGTGGGCGGGACGTTGGTGGCGCTCGCGCTCGCCCTCGTGGCGCGCCGCCACGTCCGGCTGCGGGCGCTCGTCCAGGGAGTGTCGACCGGGCTGTACACGATCCCGTCGCTGGCGCTGTTCTCGCTGCTGCTGGTGCCGGGCTTCGCGCTCTGGGGCGGGCTGTCGAGCACGACCGTGATCATCGGTCTGATCCTGTACTCGCTGACCATCCTCGTCCGCGGGATCCTCGCCGGGCTGGACGGGGTCTCGCGCGACGCCAAGGAGTCCGCGATCGGGATGGGGTACGGCAGCCGCCGCCTGCTCTGGCAGGTGGAGCTTCCCCTGGCGCTGCCGGCCATCTTCGCTGCGCTGCGGGTGGCCTCCGTGTCCACGGTGGCGCTGACCACGGTCGGCGTGATCGTCGGCCACGGCGGGCTGGGGAACCTGATCTTCGAGGGCTTTCAGAGCAATTTCCGCTCCCAGGTACTGGCCGCGTCAGTGCTGTGCGTCGTGCTGGCGGTTGCGGCGGACCTGCTGCTCGTCGGGACGGAGCGGCTGACGACCCCATGGCGGCGGGCGGCGGTGTAGATGGAACTGCTGCTTGACGCGCTCCGCTGGTTGGCCGATGGCGGCAACTGGCAGGGCTCCGACGGCGTGCCGAACCGGCTGTTCGAGCATCTGTGGGTGACCGTGGTGTCGATGGGGATCGCGTGCGCCGTCGCCATCCCGGTCGGCCTCTGGCTGGGTCACCTCGGCCGGGGCGGCACGGTGGCGATCAACATCAGCAACGCGGGCCGGGCGGTGCCCACGCTGGCGATCCTCGTGCTTCTGGTGCTGGGCCCGATCGGCCTGTCGGTGTGGTCGACGATCATCGCCCTGCTCCTGTTCGCGCTGCCGCCGGTGCTGACGAACACGTACGTGGGTATGCGGGACGTGAGCAGGGACGCCGTGGAGGCGGCCCGCGGCATGGGCATGAGCGGGCGGCAGTTGCTCGCCAAGGTCGAGTTCCCCCTCGCGCTGCCCCTGATCATGACGGGGATCCGGCTGGCCGCGGTCCAGGTGGTCGCGACGTTGACGATCGCGGCACTGGTCGCCGGTCCCGGGCTTGGCCGGATCATCACCGCGGGCTTCGGCCGGCAGGACTACCCCCAGATGGTCGCCGGCGCCCTCCTGGTGGCCGTCGTCGCGCTGCTGGTCGAGTGGTCACTGGCATGGCTGCAGCGCCGGATCGATCCGATGCGGCTCGCGCGGCTGCCGGCCGGGGGACGAGCGGCGGCGCGGAATGTAACTGAAGCGTGATCCCACAGCGGGATTGGTTGTCGGTGGCGGACGGTTTAGTTATCCAGTAGCGGGCGACACTGCCGTGGCGCCCGCCGGACACGCGTGGCGGTCACCCGGCCGTCACGGGACACAGAAGGCGGACGCTGGAAGGGCGGTTTCGCAAATGCTGAAAGGACCACGCACGCTCGTTCTCGCGGCAGCAGGACTCGGACTCTCCCTCGTCGTCACCGCCTGTGGCGACGACGGCGACGACACGGCGGCCGAGGAGCAGCCGGCCGACGCCGCCACCGGGGAGGCGGATGGCGAGGACGAAGCCGACGAGCAGGGCGAAGAACAAGCCGAGGAACGCGGTGAGCTGACCGTCGGCGGCGCCACGTTCACCGAGATGACGGTCATGCAGGAGATGTACCGGGCGCTTCTCGAGGACGCGGGCTACACCGTCGACATCAGCAGCGCGGAGAACCGCGAGATCTACGCGCAGGCGCTGGAAGCCGGCGAGATCGACGTGGTGCCGGAGTACGCGGCGACCATGGCCGAGTACCTGAACGCCCAGATCAACGGGCCGGACGCACCGAGCGAGTCCCCGGTCGCCACCAACGACGCGGCGGAGACCGTCGAGGCCATGCGCCCGCTCGCCGAGGAGCGCGGCCTGCAGGTGCTGGAACCGGCCGAGGCGGCCGACCAGAACGGCTTCGCCGTCACGCAGGAGTTCGCCGACGAGAACGGCGTGTCGACGCTGTCCGACCTGGCGGCTCTCGGCGAGCCGATCGTGCTGGCCGCGACCGAGGAGTGCCCCGACCGGCCGTTCTGCGAGCCGGGCCTCGAGGAGACCTACGGCTTGGAGATCACGGAGATCCTGCCGCTAGGGTTCAGCAGCCCGCAGACGAAGGAGGCTGTCACCAGCGGCGAGGCGGATCTCGGCCTGGTGGCCACGACCGACGGTACGCTCGCCGATCTCGGGCTCGCGCTGCTCGAGGACGACGAGAACCTCCAGCTGGCCGACAATCTCGTCCCCGTGGTCAACGCCGAGACCGCCGGTGACCAGGCAATCGCGGATGCCCTCAACCAGCTTGCCGACGTGCTGACCACCGAGGACCTGGCGACTCTCAACGCCCGCGTCGACGCGGAGCGCGAGCTGCCCGAGGACGTGGCGCGCAGCTACCTCGAGGAGGAGGGTCTGCTCTGACCCGTTCCCCGTCGCCGCAGGTGACGCTGTGACCTTGGACGTGGTCGACTGGCGCCGCCGGGTTCACGCGCTGTACGCCGAGGTGCGCGGCAGCGCGGACCCGCGCGGCGCCCACGAGGCGTGGCGGGCGGGGCGCGACTCGCTGTTCGCGGAGCATCCGGCATCCCCGCTTTCCCACCAGCGCCGTGCGGAGTTCACCGGGCTCCCTTACGCCGCGTACGACCCGGCGCTGCGGTTCCTGCTGCCGGTCGAGACGGATGTCGAGCCACGCCGCTGGGAGGTCGTGACCGGCACCGACGGCGTTGTCCCGTTCGAGCTGGCGGGTGTGCTGGACGTGCCGGGCGTCGGCAGCCTCGGCGTGTGGTGGCTCGCGTCCTACGGCGGCGGCGTCTTCGTGCCGCTCAGGGACGCCTCCGCCGGTGAGCTGACCTACGGGGGCGGGCGGTACCTGATCGACACCGTTAAGGGAGCCGATCTCGGTGGGGACGTCCGGGCCGGCGAGCTGGTGGTCGATCTCAACTTCGCGTACAACCCGTCCTGCGCGTACGACCCGGCCTGGTCGTGCCCGCTTGCACCCGCCGAGAACACGGTGGACGTCGCGGTCGCCGTCGGTGAGCTGATCGGCGGCTGGTAGGCCCGTCCACTACCCTATTCTCCCTATTTGTCGATGTCGCCGACGACGAAGAACATCGACCCGAGGACGGCCACCAGGTCGGAGACGAGGCAGCCGCGGAGCACCTCGGGCAGCACCGCGATGTTGTTGAACGACGCGGAGCGCAGCTTCAGCCGCCACGGGGTCCGGCCGCCCCGCGAGACGAGGTAGTAGCCGTTCAGCCCGAGCGGGTTCTCGGTCCAGCAGTAGGTGTGGCCTTCCGGGAGCTCGAGCGACGTCGGCAGCTTCACGTTGATCGGACCGCGGGGCAGCGAGCGCAGTCGCACGATGCAGGCCTCGGCGAGCTCCAGCGACACCGAGATCTGCTCCGCGAGCACCTCGAAACGGGCGTAGCAGTCGCCAGCGGTCCGGGTGACGACCCGGCCCGGCCCGCCGTCGCGGAACAACTCGCCGTACGCGAGGTAGGGCTCGTCCCGCCGCAGGTCCGTGTCGACGCCGGAGGCCCGTGCGATCGGCCCGGACACGCCGTGCGAGTGCACCGTCGCGGCATCGAGCACGCCGATGCCGCGTGAGCGGGCCTGGAAGATCTCGTTGTCCAGCATCATGTCCCGCATCGCCGGAAGCCGTCGGCGTACCCCTGCGATCGCCGCTGACGCGCGGTCCAGCCAGCCGGCCGGCAGGTCCTCCTTCAACCCGCCGACCCGGTTGAACATGTAGAGCATCCGGCCGCCCGAGATCTCCTCCATGACCTGCTGGATGGCCTCGCGCTCGCGGAAGGCGTAGTGGATCGGCGTGATCGCGCCGATCTCCAGCGGGTACGACCCGAGGAACATCAGGTGGTTGAGCACGCGGTTCAGCTCGGCCAGCAGCGTGCGCGCCCAGACCGCCCGCACCGGCACGTCGATCCCAAGCATCTGCTCGGCCGCCAGCACGATGCCGAGCTCGTTGGAGAACGCCGACAGCCAGTCGTGGCGGTTCGCCAGCACGACGATCTGCCGGTAGTCGCGCACTTCGAACAACTTCTCCGCGCCACGGTGCAGGTGGCCCACGACGGGCTCGCACCAGCGGATGTGCTCGCCGTCCAGTGACAGCCGGAGCCGCAGCACTCCGTGAGTGGCCGGGTGCTGGGCCCCGATGTCGACCACCATGTCGGTGGTGGCAAGATCGGCTGCTCCGGATCCGATACCCACGGTCGCCTCGGAGGTCACCCTTCGAGTGTGCCACCGCAGGACCCCGCCACGGGGCCGATCGCAATCCTTGGCGGCACCACGCCGGGAGCGTCGCGTACCCTCCATGGCGTGGATCAGCTGTTCACCTCACCCGGGGAGAAGTGGCGGCCGGTGTCCCCTGCCCTGGCGAAGCTGCGCCGGGCGTTGCTGCTGGGCTGGCTCGCGCTCGGCACCGTGGTCGCGATCGTCGTCGGCTGGGCGAGCGGCTGGTGGTGGATCACCGGCGTCGGCCTGCTGCTGGTGGTGGTGGCGCTGGTGTGGGGGCTGTGGCTGATCCCGCGGAACTGGAAGGCCTGGGGGTACGCGGAGCGGGACGATGACCTGCTGGTCAAGCACGGCGTGCTGTACCGCAAGCTGAGCGTGGTCCCGTACGGGCGGATGCAGTTCGTCGACGTGCACTCGGGGCCGTTCGAGCGCCGGGTCGGCATCGCCACCGTCCAGTTGCACACCGCCTCGCCGGCGACGGACGCGCAGATTCCCGGCCTGCCCCCCGACGAGGCGGCGCGGCTGCGCGACCGGTTGGCCGCACTCGGGGAGGCCCGCGCCGCGGGACTGTAGCCCGAGGTAGGGAACACCGCGGACCCGCCTCGGCGCCGTACGGCTCGGCGGCCCGCAGTCGAGCTACGCTGCCGGGCGTGGATGACTCCAGGCGGGCCGATCACGGGCTGGACGAGCGTCCCGGAAGCGATGCGTCCGGCGACGATCAGCCGCTCCGCCCGACCGGCGAGCGGGAAGGGTTCCGGGGAGCGGCGGACCGGACTCCGGCCCACTTCCGCCGGCTGCACCCGCTGACGCCGCTGCTACGCGGCTGGGCCTTCCTGGCGGCGGGCTTCGCCTACGTCGGCCAGGACGCGCTCCGCGCCGGCGATCCTGCCCGGCTGCTGTACGTCGTGCCGGTGATCGCCCTGATCGGCTTCGCCTTCGGGTTCGCGTCCTGGTGGTTCACCCGGTACGGGTTCGACGGCGACGACCTGCGGATCGACTCCGGCATCCTGCAGCGCCGGTCGCGGCGGGTGCGGATGGACCGGCTGCAAGCGGTGGACGTGGTCCGCCCGCTCGCCGGCCGGCTGCTAGGCCTGTCCGAACTGCGGATGGAGGTCGCGGGCGGCGGCGAGTCGGATGCGCCGCTGGCGTACCTGTCGGCCGACGACGCCGCCCGGCTGCGGGCCGAGTTGCTGGCGCGCAGCGCCGGCATCGACGCGGACACGCCGGAGGCACCGGAGCGGCTCGTGCACCAGGTCTCGCTGGGCCGGCTGGCCGGTTCCACCGTGCTGTCCGGCGCGTTCGTCACGGGCATCGTCCTGCTCGTCGTGCTGGTCTCCCTGGGCGCGGCGTTCAGCTTCGGGTCGGAGAGCCCGGCCGCCGCGGTGCTGCCGAGTCTCGTTCCCGGGTTCATCGGGGTCGGGGCCGCACTCTGGTACCAACTGGGCCGTAACTTCGGCTTCACGCTCGCCGAGTCGCCGGACGGGTTCCGGATCCGCAAGGGCCTGCTGGACACCCGGGCCCAGACCGTGCCGCCGGGCCGGATCCAGGGCGTGGCGATCGTGCAGCCGCTGCTGTGGCGGCTCCGCGGCTGGGTCCGGGTGGACGTCGACGTCGCGGGATACGCCGGCTCGTCGTCAGGAGAGGTGAACACCTCGCGGCTGCTGCCCGTCGCCACCTTTCCGGAGGCCGTCTGGGTGCTGCGCGAGGTGCTGCCGGGCGCCGAGCCCACCGCGGTGGAGCTCTCGCCGGTGCCTCGGCGTGCGGCCTGGCTGCGGCCGATCGGCTGGCTGCGGCTCGCCTGCGGCGCCGACGACCGCGTGATCGTCGCGCGCGAAGGCGTGCTGTACCGGACGCTGACCATCGTCCCGCACGCCAAGACCCAGAGCGTGCGCGTCACCCAGGGCCCGGTGCAGCGACTGCTCGGGTTGGCCACGGTGCGGGTCGACACCACCCCCGGCCCGGTGGATGCGATCATCCGGCACCGACCGCAGCGGGAAGCGCGCGCGATCCTCGAGGCGCAGGCGCGACGGGCCCGCCTGGCGCGGCGGGTGGACGTCCCCGACCGGTGGATGGCCAGACCCGGCGGCCACGACGTCCACGATGAAACGCAGGAGCCCGGCCGGGGCGGTCCGGCCTGACGGCGACCTGTCGCGCCGATCGCTCAGCGATCCGGCGGCTCGGCGAGTTCCGGAGGCAGGTCCGTTCCCACTGCCTGCACCAGCCACTCGAAGCCGCCTAGCCCGGAGCTGTCGAGCAGTTCGGCGGCCTCGCTCGTCCGCGCGAGCGCCTCGACATAGGCGGGCGGGTCGGTCCTGGCGAGCCGGTGCGGAGGGAGGGCGGCACGGACGCCCAGCCTGCGCAGCGCGTGCCGCTGGGAGGTCAGGACGGTCGCGGACGCTCCTGCCGCCTCGCCGGCCGCCGCCACCGAGTCCAGTGCGACGTGTGCCGTGATGTCCCGGGAGCCGTCCGGGATGGCGGGCACGACCCGTCCGTCGCGATAGGCCGTCAGTGTGCCGCACGGCGGGCGGTCGGAACGGCGGTGACCGTAGTCGGCGACGACCAGCACGCCGGCCCGCACGTTGCCGACCACTCCCGCCCAGGCGGCGTCTCGCGGGTGCCCGATCTCGGCCCGGGTGCCGGGCTCGGCGTCCTGGAGCGGCCACCAGCGGTCGAGCCACGCGGCATCGTGGCCGGCGACAGCCTCGCCCAGGCGCTCCTGACCCGTCGCGGGATCGACGCGCACCAGCCTCCTCCGGCCTTCCTCGTCGACCTCGGCGATGTCGAGCGGCACGTTGTCCAGCCATTCGTTGGCGATCACCAGCGCCTCCGCGAGGCCGGCGGGGACGGCCGCAGCCCACTCGACGTGGCCGGGCAGGTGCGTGGGGCGCTCGGCAACCTCGACCCCGACGAGGTCGAGACCCGCGCCGTGATC
>JBMCTR010000004.1:0-15846 GCA_048622955.1 Actinomycetota bacterium | reverse complement strand
CGCGACGGACGGCCCGCCTACCGATCCCCGATTGTGAATGCCCGAGCCGGGTTCGTGACGATCACCCGGTCGACAAGGTCATCGCCGGCTGCCGCGGCCAACCGGGGGACGAACCGTCGACCAAGATAGGCCATCCCGGGCAGGCCACCGTAGGAGACGAACGAGGACCGCCGAGCGACGTCGCCGCCAAGCAGCAGCCGATCGGCACCGCCGCCCTCGGCGACTCGAATCAGGCAGTCGACCAGCACCGAGTCCGGCCAGTACTTGACGCGCCCGGCCCCGTCGTACCCCAGGTAGGCGCCGGCGGCCGCCAGGTCGAGGTGCAGCGCTGGATCCGGGTTGCGATCGGCGTGCGCGAGCACCACCCGATCACTGCTGGCCCCTTCGGCGACCAGGAGCTCAAGAACCTCCCAGGCAGCGGTTCCGAGTTCGAGATGGCACACGATGCACGCACCAGTGCGCCGCTGCGTGTCGGCGGCGGCCTCGAGGATGCGGCGTTCGAAGGAGGAGATGCTCCAGTACCCGGTGCCCACCTTGACGACGCCCGCTCGAACGCCCTCGACCGGCCGGCTGGGACCGACGCCACGCTCGTCGCGGTCGACTCCCGTGTTGATCTCACTGGTGAACCGCTCGGCCAGGGTGTGCCGGTCCAGCCGGCGGATCGGGTGCTCGTCGGCGTAGTGCGCCTCCCGGTGCACGCCGGTGGCCATCACGACGTGCACCCCTGCCCTGCGGGAGATCTCGACCAGACCAGCGGGGTCGCGGGCCAGCCCGATGGGTGTCAGTTCCACGAGTGCGTCAAAACCCGACGCGCGTAGGCTTCGCGTCTCCACGACCGCCCGGTCGACGTCGTCGAGGTCGTCCCCCGGGAGCAGCGGGCTGGACTGCAGCAGGTGCTCGTGGTAGTCGGTGCGCCCCAGCTCGCCGGCCGGGATGTCGCCGCGGACGGTGCGGATCCGCGAGGTCAACCGCGCACCTCGGCGGCCGCCTCGCTGAGGCGCTGGAGGGTGGCCTCGTCGATGTCGACGTCGAACGCCTCCCCGACCACCGCGCTCCAGCCGTGGATGAAATACGTCCAGCCGTCCTCCACGTGGAGCGCCCGCTCCCGCGCCTGCCTGCGCGCCTGGTGGAGGAAATCCAGCTCGCCTCGGTAGTTCAGCTCCCAGGCGAATCCGCCTTCGGGAAACCGCGCGTCGTCCGTGATCGGAGAGCCGGGCGTGTCCTTCCCCATGCCAGTGGCATTGACGACGAGCGAGCCCGGCGGGGCAGCGGCGACCAGCGCATCGTTGCGCCTCGGGTCGCCGTTCGCGATCAGCTCGACAGCGTCGGCCACCCCGATCTCTTCGAGCACTGCCCGGCAGGTGTCCAGCCGATCGCGACTGCGGTTGACCAGCACGATCCGCCGCGGGCGATCCGCGGGGTCGGCTCGGGTCAGCAGGTTGACCGCGATGGCCAGGCCCGAGCCGCCGGCGCCGAGGCAGACGACCTCGGCGCCGGTGCGTCCGAAGTGTCTTCGCGGCAGGAAGGCATCCAGCGACTGCCCGGAGGTGATCGGGTCCTTGGCATGCCCGTACAACTGCCCGTCCCGCTTGGAGATGCAGGAGATCTCGCCCAGCAGCCGCGCATAGTAGTCGAGCTCGTGGAACAGCGTGCTCGCCGCTTCGAGCAGCCGCACTTTGTGGGTGGTCACGAGCGCACCGCGGTGCGCCGGATCGGCCAGAATGCCGGTCACAGTCCGTCGGTAGGTCTCGGTGGGCGTGCCGAGCGGCAGGTCCACCGGCTCGAAAGACACCTCGCCGAGTTCGAGGATCCGGGCCCAGTGGGGGAACACATTGTTGATCGAGGACCGAGAGGCTGTCACCCCGATGAACCCGAAACGCTGGTTCACACTCCCTCCTCTCACGCTCGGTCCACCGTGATCGTGACCGGGTGGAGTGGCTCGGCGCCCTGCACGACCACCCGGACGACCTCCTCGGCGGCCATCTGTCCCATCCGGTCGATCGCCTCCACGGTGTGCCCCGCGATGTGCGGGGTCAGGACCACGTTCGGTGCGGCGAGCAACGGGGAGCCGCCCCCCTGCACGCCGGCAGGCACGTCGGACGCAGCTCCCGCGAGGTGTCCCTCGTGCAGCGCCGCCGCCAGCGCCGCCTCGTCCACGGTCCCCGGACGTGACGTATTGACAACGATCGCGCCGCGCGGGAGCCGCCGGATCGCGACGCCGTCGATGACCGGCCGCGGAAGCCCGGGCACGTGCAAGGTCAAAATGTCGACCGACGGCAGCAGCGCTTCGAGATCGAGGACCGGGACGTCGACGTCGGACGGATCCACGAACGGGTCAGACACCAGGACCTTCGTGCCGAAGCCGGCGAGCCGCCGGCGAACCGCTCGGCCGACCCACCCGTAGCCGACGATGCCGACGCTGCACCCGCCGAGCTCGCGGCCGCGGGCACCGGACCAGTCGCCGCGCCGCACCGCTTGGTCGGCCGGGACAAGGTGGCGGAGGGTGGCCAGAATCAGGCCGATGGTGTGATCGGCGACCGCGTCGGCGTTCGCGCCCGGAGTGTTGGTGAGCGCAATCCCGCGCTCGGCGAGCGCTGCGCCGTCTACGGCGTCGGTCCCTACGCCGTAGCGCGCCACATGCCGCAGCCGTGGGGCGAGGGACAGGTGCGCCGCGCCGATCGGGCCGGTTCCCGCGATCCACGCCACGGCATCGGCAAGCAGCGGTGCGAGCTCGTTGACCCGGTGCCGATGATCGCCACGGCGTACCGCCAGTCCATGCTCCCCGAGCAGTGCGCCGGGATCGGTCCGTCCCGAACCGAACGTCCGGCTGGTCACCAGGACTGTGCCGGTCTCAGCGCGCTGGGCCATCGGCACCACCACGGAGCGAGTCCACAAGCCGCTGCGCCTTGCCGGCGAGCATTTCCCGGTCCGCCGCGACCAGCGCGTCGGGAGGGCACAACGCCGAACCGACGTTGACGGCGAGCGCACCGGCCGCAAGGTAGGCCCCTGCATTGGACTCGTCGATGCCGCCGGACGGCACGAGCGGCAGCCACGGCATCGGCGCGAGCACGGCGCGGAGCTTCTCGGGCCCGAGCAGCTCTGCTGGGAACAGCTTGACCGGCATCCCGGTCAGCCGCCACGCGCTCAGCAGTTCGGTCGGTGTCAGGCCGGCGAGCATGACCGGCACCTCGCTGTTCAGTTCCGCGACTTCCGCCACGTGCGCCGGGCAGACCAGGAACTGCGCTCCAGCGGCAATGGCTCGGCGCGCGCTGAACAGATCGGTCACCGACCCGGCTCCCACGACGGCGGCCTCCGCCTCACGGGCACGCTCGATGGCGTCGAGCGCCCCAGCACCGGTGAGGGTGAACTCCACGACCCGGATCCCACCGGCTACCAGGCCGCGCGCTATCTCGAGCCCGTCGCCGTAGCGGGGGGCGCGGGCCACCGCCACGACGGGCATCTCCTCCAGCGCGGCTGCAAGGCCGCTGGCCGCCCAGCGGCGGCCCGGCTCCCCCGACGGCGCCGTGCTGGCCGTGAGTTGCGCGCCAACGACCCGCTGCTTGAACGGACGGGCCTGTTCGCCCGGCACGATCTCGACCTCGAACAGCGTGCGGTCGGCCCGGTGCCAGGCCTCGAACCACTCCAGCGGCCGGCCGTCCTCCGTGCGGCCTGCGCTGCGCAGGAGCAACACGGGAGCTCCCTCCTCGACCTCCAGGTAGGGAGCCACCTCGTCCGAGGCCGGTACCGCTTCTACCGTGCGGGAGCCGCCGTACACCTCCAATCCGTACGCCTCTCGCAGGTGGGCGTACAGCGAGCGGTTGGTGAGGTCATGGTGTTCCAGGTCCGGACACCGCTCAGGGGGAAGGTAGGTGACCACGTACGTCAGAACCCGGCCCCCGACGGCGCGCAGCCGATCGATCCGGATCGCGCGGTCCACGCCGAGGAACTCTGCGACCTCGATCGGAACATCAGCCAGCTCCTGGCGCAGGATCTGGGTCTCGATGTCGAGCCCCATCCGCGTCAGGTCCTCGTAGAACCCAGTGGTCCGCTGCACGAACCGCTCATGCAGCTTGGGCTCCGCGACGAACGTCCCGCGGCCGCGCTCGGTGCGGACGATGCCGTCGTGCGCCAGGTTGCCCAACGCCTGGCGCACCACGCTGCGCGACACGTCATACCGGGTGCACAGCTCGTACTCGGTAGGCAGCAGATCGCCCGGGCGGTACGATCCGCGCGCTATCTCGGTGCGCACGATCTGCTCGAGCTGCCGGTACATCGGTGTGGGATCGTCGCGGTCGATCCCGTCCCGACCACCTGTCGCGCGCGTGATCGCGGTCATCGGCTGAGCCCAGCGTCCGGGACGATTGCGACGGCCAGCAGCGTGTCCTCCGTGACCTCGTGCCAGTCGTGCAGCGTGCCGGGCAGAAAGACGTACGTCTCCGGCCCGCGGTAGCCCAGCTCGCGTCCGTCGGGAAGGCCGAGCTTGCCGGCACCGCGGACGATGTGGCAGAAGGCCAGCTTCGGGCTGGAGTGCATCGCGAACTCGCCGCCGGCCGCGATCTCGATCAGCTGCAGCTCGATGTCGCCGCGCTGCGCGATCTCGTGCAGCTGCACGCCGTGAAGCGGCTCGCCGTCAAACTCCGTGAAGGGCTCGAACGCGGGCGACTCATCGGCGCGCGGCTGCACCGCTCCGTCGTCGTCGAGCTCGAAGATCGTGGTTCGCACGGTCATCTCTCCTTCCCCGCCGTTACCGGCCCGGCACCGGTTGCCGAGCCACCGAGCCGGTCGAAGACCGGAGTGAGGCTGGCGCTGAGCACCCGGTAGGCGTCGACCAGCCGCCGGTAACGCTCGTGCGCATCTGCCTGCGGCTCGACCGGAACACCGGTCCGCTGCCAGGTATCCGCGGTACCCGCGAGATCGTCCACGTGACCGGTCGAAGCGGCGGCGATCAGCGCGTCGCCGACAATGCCGCACTCCGGCTCCAGTGTCGGCACCCACGGGATGCCGAGCACGTCGGCCTTGATCTGGTTCCACAGCCGACTGGCGGCGCCGCCCCCGAGGACCCGTGTCTCGTGCAGGCGGTCGTCGGCCGCCGTGGCCAGCTGCGCCCACTCTGCATACTGGTACGCGATCCCCTCCAGCACTGAGCGGACCAGGTGCCCGCGCCCGTGCCGCGACGTGAGGCCGACCCAGGCGCCGCGCGCGTAAGGCTCCGGCGGCAGTACGCGACCCTGCAGGTGGGGGAACCACAGCAGATCCTCCGAGCCCGGCTCCACCGCCGCGGCGAGCTTGACCAGGCGCTCGTAGGCGTCCGGATACTCGGCCAGGTCGCTGGCGATCTCGTCCCGGAGCCAGCGCAGCGCCAGGCCGCCACCGTTGATGAACGCGAGCGAGAGGAACGTCCCCGGCGCCACGCCGCGGCAGGCCATCAGCGTCCGGTGCTCGACGTCCGGACGGAACTCGGCGAGGCACATCGCGAGCACGCTGGCCGTTCCCGCCACGTCGAACACCCGGCCGGGTACGACCAGGCCGGCGCCCAGCGCAGCGGCCGTGGTGTCGCCGGCGCCGGCGGCGATCGGCGTCCCCCGGGGGAGCCCGGACCGCTCGGCGCCCTCGGCGTCCACCTCACCGATCACGTCGGTCGGGTCCACGAGCCGTGGCAGCTTCTCGCCGTCGAGGTCGAACGCGGACAACAGCTCGTTCGACCACTCGCCCGACCGGTTGTCGGCGAGGTTCGTGAAGTGCAGGTAGGTCCGGTCCAGGTAGGCCTGGTCGGCCGCGCACATTCCGGCCAGGCGCCCGGCCACGAAGGCGCTTGGCACCACGAAGCGCGCGATCCGCGACCAGGCCTCGGGATGCTCGGTGCGCCAGTAGAGCAGCTTCGGCCCGTGCGAGTACGTAGGCGGGCACCCGGACAGCTCCGTGATCCGGTCGGCGTGCTCGGCCATCTGGCGGATGTACGGCTCGCATCGCGTGTCGAGCCACGAGTCGTACCTCGTGGCCGGCGCGAAGCCGGCGTCGATCGTGCCGACGCCGGACATCTGGCTCGAGAAGGCGACAGCCGCGACACGCCTGGGACTCCCGGCGTCGGCCAGCGCTCCCCGCACGACGCGGTGGGCGGAGCTCTCAATCTCGAGCATGTCCTGCTCGACGAGGCCGCTTCCGGGGCGGCGCAGGGGGACTTCCTCGGCAGCCTGGCCGAGCAACGTGCCGTCGTCGGCGACGACGGCCGCCTTGGAACCGGTCGTGCCCAGATCGCACCCGACGAAGACCGCCACGCCTACTCCTTCCGGTACCGGGGGTTGTCGACGACCTCCGGGCCGTGAGCGCCGGCGACGACTCGAACGGGGAAGCCTCGGTCGGCGATAGTCCCGTAATCGTGGCCCGCATCCCCGACGTAGGCGGCGAAGAAGACCAGTTGCTCGTCTCCGACGTTCACGCTGCGGTGGGCCCAGCCGCCGGGCACGTACGAGACCGAGCCGGGCCGGATCGGCTCCACAGCATGCTCACCCGCCTCGGTGGCCATCACCAGGCGGCCCTCGCCGCGCAGCCCGAGGTAGACCTCCGAGCGGTGCCACACGGCGTGGAAGTGCCCCTTGGTCATGAAGTACTCATCGGCCACGCGGCCCGGTTCGATCACGGTCGTCGAGCACTGGATCTCCGAGCCCGTCTCCTCGACGGGAATGGCGAAGACGCGGTACACCAGCTGCCCGCCGTCGACGCCCTGCTCGTCGAGGTAGTAGCCGGACATGTCGGAGAGCCGCCGTTCAACCTGACCACGCTCGGGGTCGAGAAGACCGGTATGCCAGTCCATCCAGGTCGTGAACGGTGCGAATCTGGGTGTCATGTTGCCTCCGGCACGAGGTCGACGAACGTACGCAGGTGGTCGGATCGGCCCGTGCTGGTCAGAGCGTCGGGAACCGAATCCAACCCGATCACCTGAGTCGGAAGGCGCGCCAAGTCGACGCGGCCCTCCCGCTGCAACGTGAGCGCGCGCTGGTAGTCCGACAGCCCGGAGCCGGTGCTGCCCACCAGACGGATCTGCCGGTAGTGCACGATGTTCGCGTCGATCTGGGCGCCACCCGGCGTTCCGGCGAAGGCATGGACCGTGCCGCCGGTCGCAACCCGCTCCAGGGCCCAGGTCAGCGCGCCGGCGCCGGGAGCGGTCACCAGCATCAGATCGGGTGCCCTGCCGATCAGGCTCGGAAGATCGTCCTCGGGTGCCGCGACTACGTCCGCACCCAGGTCGGCGGCCTGCCGCCGACGCGGCTCACTGCGTTGAACCACCGCGACCCCCAGGCCGAGGGCCTGCAGGGTCCACAGGCACAGGATCCCCATCGATCCCGCACCCACGACCGCCGCACGTTGGCCCCGACTCGCGCCTGCGACGCCGGCAGCATGCACGCAGCAGGCGAGCGGCTCGAGGAGTGGGACCACCGCCAGTGGCACGTCCGCCACCGGTACCGCGTGCCTGGCAGGAACCACGACCCGTTCGGCGAAGCAACCGTCGAGGTCGATCCCGACCGACCTGTGATCTGGGCAGTAGTTCGTCTGACCAACCTGGCACGCCCGGCAGTGGCCGCAGCCGAGATCGGGATGGATACCCACCGGCGTCCCGTCGGGCAGCCGTCCCGCCCCCTCGTGTCCCGGAACTCTGTCGGCCGGCTGCCCACGCCGGACGAGCTTCCGGTCGGTTCCGCAGATCGCCGCACGGACCAGATCGACGATCACCTCACCTTCCGCGGCCTCCGGACGCGGCACCTCAACCACGCCGGCCTTGCCCGGACCATGGATCCGTACCGCCTTCACGCCGGGAGCACCTCCGAGAGTTCCACGGCGCGACCGGTCTCCATCGACCGGTTCGTCGCGACGACCGTCGCAAGCCCCATCAGCCCGTCCTCCACGGAACTGCGGGGGACGTCCTCTCCGCGGGCGACATCGACCAGGTGCCTGTCCTCTGCCCGGTAGGCCTCGGCGAACAGTTCGCGCCACGACCGAACCGGCTCGCTTACTGCACCCTCGGCCCGGACCAGCACGACGCCGTGGTCGGCCGGGCCGCCGACGAGCAGCGTGCCCTCGGTCCCAAGCACCTCAACGCGGGCGTCGTAGCCGTAGTCCGCCGGGCACGCCCCGTCGAGCTGTCCCAGTGCGCCGTCGCTTAGCTCGATGGTGGCGGTGAGCACGTCGACAAAGCCGGGGTAGCGCGCGGCAAGGTCGGGCCGCTTGGCCGCGCGGCCAACCGCGTAGATACGAACCGGCTCCTGTCCGGACAACCAGCGGATGGTGTCGATGTCGTGCGAGTTCACTTCGGCGACCAGGCCGCCCGAGCGCCGGGTATCCCAAGCCCACTCCGGTGGCAGGCCGGGTCCCCGGCCAGTGGAGCGGACCAGCAGCGGCTGTCCGATGTCGCCTGCCCGCACGTGCTCGGACGCCCGCACGAAGTTGCGGTCGAAGCGTCGCATAAAGGCCATCAGGAACGTCGCGGACGACCGCGCTGCGGCTGCGGCGATGCGGCGAGCCTCGTCCAGGTTGGAGGCGAGCGGCTTCTCGCACAGTACGTGCTTGCCGGCCTCCAGCGCCGCCACCGCCACGTCCGCGTGCGCGAATGTGGGCGCCGCGATCACGACCGCGTCCACGTCCTCGTGCGTCACCGCCGCGACGGGGTCGGCATGGGTGCGATCGCAGCCGAGCGCCTTCGCCGCAGCCTCGACGGCCGCCCGGTCCGGGTCCGCGACGGCCTGCAGCACGGCCCCCTCGACGTTGGCGGAGAGGTTGCGTCCGTGCACCAGACCGGCGCGGCCCGCACCGACGAGGACGACCCTGACAGGCTCAGCCATCCGCATCCTCCTCAGGACCCGCCCTGGGCGACCAGCCGGCGTCGCCACTGGTCAAGGGCGACCACAGCGACGATGATCAGGCCTGTCACGACGCGCTGCCAGAAGTCCGACACCCCCAGGATGTTCAGTCCGTTGCCGATCACCCCGAGGATGAACACCCCGACGATGGTGCCGCTGATCCGTCCCTCGCCGCCGAACAACGCGGTACCGCCGATGACGACCGCCGCGACCGTCTCCAGTTCCACAAGGTTCGCCATCAGGGCGTTGGCGCTGGCGAGGCGACCGCTCAACATGATGCCGCCGACCGCGGCCAGCGTGCCCGAGATGGTGTAGACGAGCAACTTCGTCCGGTTGACGTTGATGCCGGACACGTGGGCGGCCTGGCGGTTGCCGCCGACGGCGACGATCGACCGTCCGAGCTTGGTGCGCGTCAGGATGAACGCGCCGATGCCGGCGCATACCAGTGCTACGAGGATGATGAGCGGTACACCGTAGTAGCTGCCCGCCCCCAGGAGGGTCACCGCCGGAGGCATCCGCCGGCCCTCGACGACTTGGGTGAACTCCGGTACGGGTAACCCGCCGGTGACGAGTAGTGCCACCCCTCGGACCCAGGTCAGCGCACCCAGGGTGGCAATGATGTCCGGCACGCCCCACCGCGTGATGACCCAGCCGTTGAACGCCCCGACCAACGTGCCGGAGAACACCCCGACCATGACCGCGACGACGTCAGGCAGCCCGAGGTGGGCGTAGGTCACTCCCATGATCGAGCCGGACAGCGCTGCGGTTGCCGCGACCGACAGGTCGATGCCGGCCGACACGATCACCAGCGTCTGCCCGACCGCAAGGATCAGCACGACGGACTGCTGGCGCAGGATGTTGACCATGTTGTCGAAGCTCAGGAACCCCGGTGCGATGACCGAGAAGGCGATCAGCAGCACGGCGAGAATGGCGAGTGCCCCGCCGACGCCGCTCACGCCGGACAGCGTCCGGGTTCCGACGCCTCGCAGCCGCCCGCGGGCCTCCGGCGCGGGATCAGACATCGACACCTCCGGCGGCAGTCATGATGCGGTCCTCGCTCACGGACGGCGGCAACTCGTCGACGACCCGCCCGTCCGCCATCACCAGCAGCCGATGGCCGATCATCTGCGCTTCGTGGATCTCCGAGGTGATGTATAAGACGGCGACACCCTCATTGGCGAGTGTCCGCACGAGCCGGAACACCTCCTCCTTGGCGCCAACGTCGACTCCCCTGACCGGATCGTCGAGGATCAGCACCCGTGCGCCGGTACACAGCCAACGCGCCAGCAGGATCTTCTGCTGGTTGCCGCCGGACAACGTCGTGACCCGGCGGTTCACTGAAGGCGTCCGGATCTGTAGCTCGTCGACGTAGTGCTGGGCGAGCTCCCGCTCCTTGGCAAGGCCCAGCAGTGGACCCCGCCCGGTCCGGGACAGGCTTGCCATCGTGATGTTCTCGGCGATGCTCATGGAAGGGACGAGCCCTGCAGCCCGGTCCTCTCCCACGTAGCCCATGCCGGCGGCGATGGCGTCCGCCGGTGAACGCAGGTCCACCTGCCTGCCCGAGATCTCCAGGGTTCCGGCGGTGGCTGGCTCAAGGCCGAACAGTGTCCGGGCCAGCCGAGTCCGCCCAGCGCCGACCAGCCCGAACACACAGACCACCTCACCCGGCTGGACCTCGAGGTCGATCGGCTTGAGCCTGGGTGGCCGAGCGATGCCCCGAGTCCGTAGGGCCGGGGTGGTCTGGTGCTGGGCGTTCCCGGTCCCCTCCGTGCTCGCGCTCGATCTCATCTCGCGCCCGACCATCATCGTGGCCAGCTGCTGCTCCGTGGCCTCCGCTGCACGGACCTCCCCTATCCGGGCACCATCACGCAGGACGGTTATCCGGTCGGCGATCTCCAGCACCTCGGGTAGCCGGTGCGAGACATAGATCACGGCAACGCCTTCGGAGACCAGATCGCGGATGACGGCGAACAGGCGCCTGGACTCCGGGTTGGACAGCGCCGAGGTCGGCTCGTCGAGCAGCAGCACCCGGATGCTCGCGGACAGCGCCTTGGCGATCTCCACGAGTTGGCGTTCGGCGATACCGAGCCGGTCGGTGCGCGTCGACGGGTCGACGTCAAGACCGATCTTCGCAAGATACGGCCGCGCCGCCGACTCCGTCCGCCGCAGGTCGGTAATACCTCGTCGCCTGACCCACCGGCCGAGCATCACATTCTCCCCGACCGACACCGCAGGGATCAGGCTCAAATCCTGGTAGACGATCCCGACGCCGTGTCGCCGTGCCAGCGACGGCGACCCGAAGGGCAGCCTCGTGCCGTTGAGCCGCATGTCGCCGCGGTCGGGTCGGACGGAGCCGGCGATGACCTTCATGAGCGTGGACTTGCCTGCGCCGTTCTCCCCGAGAAGAGCGTGCACCTCGCCGGCATCGACGGTCAGGTCGACGCCGGCGAGGGCCCGCACGCCTGGATAGTGCTTCCAGACGTCGTCCAACTCCAGGAGAGCGCTTGCCACGGCTACTGCGCGCACTCGGCCGCGATGCTGTCCCAGTCGATCTCCGGGAGCTCTGGCTGCGGGTAGAACAGATCTGCGTTGCCCTCCCAGACCGTGCGCGGACGGATGTCCTCGAACTGCGGAACATCCATGCCGCACGCGATCCGGACCGCGAACTCGGTTCCGAACCATCCCCACTCGGGGAAGCCGTGATGCGTCTCGGCGATGATCCTGCCCTCCCGGATGGCGTCGGTCGACTCCGGTGTCACGTCGTTGGTGAAGATCGACACCTCTTGGCCCGGAGGCGGCGTCGAGCCCCCGGTCGCGTCGAGCCGGCCCTCGCGATCCGCGGTGATCATGGCTCCGAGCCCCATCTCGTTGGACGCGGCCCAGATGAAGTCGAGCTCGTCTTCGCCGAAGCGGCTCAGGAACGTCTCGGTTGCGTCGATTCCCAGTTCCCGGTTCCAGTCGGCCGCGATCGGTTCTGCCAGGATCTCGATGCCCTCTACGTCACCGATCACGCTGTCGAATCCGTCCAGCCTGGTCTGCGAGAAGAACGTGCCCGCGATGCCCTCGATGATCACTCCACGGGCAGCGACGTCGGACACGTCAGCGTCGCTGTACAGGTCCTGCCACCACTCCAGGTCGAGGTACTGGTCCTCGGCCACGTCGACCTGCTCGCCCTCGCCCAGCACACCGGGACCGCCGAAGTAGTCCAGCACCGAGTAGGCCGACACGCTCGCTGCTTCGGCGTTGTCAAAGCCGATGTAGGAGGCGACCTCGATGTCCTCCTGCTCCTCGAGGAGGTTGACCATGATCACCGGGATTCCCGCCTCGTTGGCCTGCTGGATGCCCGGCTTGACCGCCTCGGTGTCAGCGGGGGATATGGCGATGACGTCGACGCCGGTGGTGATGTAGTCCTCCAGGATCGCCAACTGGTCGCCGAAGTCGACGTGGGTGGCCGGTGAACGACTTATGACCTCGACGTCGAGGTCGTGCTCACCGGCTTCCTCGGCCGCGGCCTCGAAGAACTCGGTGGCGGTCTGGAACACGCCGGTGATGTCCGGCGGCGTCCAGCCAATGGTGATCGAGGGCACGTCCTCCGCCTCCGTGTCCTCGGCGGGTTCCTCCTGTTCCGCGTCGTCCGCGCCTTCGTCCGTAGCGGCGGGGTCGTCGATCTCGACTCCCTCGCCGCAGGCTGTGACCAAGAAGACGGCTGCCGCCAGACTGACGGCCAACCTGCGCTGTCGCCCGAACCTGTGCATGTGTCTCATCCCTCTCTCCGGACTGCGGCGCGCTGATGGCTCAGCGAGCCGTGTATCCGCCGTCGATGACGAGTTCGGTTCCTGTCATGTAGGCCACGTCATCCCGAACAGCGAAGGCGATGACCTCAGCAATCTCCTCGACATGGCCCAATCGGTTCGCCGGGCGGCTGGCGGCGAGCATGCGCTCATGGGCGCGCGGGTCCGGGGCACTGGCGATCGCGTCGTCGACTAGGGGCGTCCTGGTGGTGCCGGGGCACACGGAGACCGCCCGGATTCCGTCGGCTGCATGATCAACTGCGATGCTCTTGGTCAGCATGATCAGTGCGGCCTTGGAGGTGTTGTACGCCACCTGGCCCGGAATGGCCACCACACCGGCCTCACTGGCGACACTCACGACCACCCCGCCCCCGTTGTGTGCCATCAACGGCACTGCGCGCTGCATGAGTTCTGCCGCGGCGCGCACGTTGATCGTCAAGATCCGGTCGAAGTCCGCCATCGACATCGACACGACGTCGGCCAACTGGTGGACTCCGGCGCTGTACACGAGCGCGTCGAGCCGTCCGCCCGCCTCGACGTTGTCGAGCAGTTCTCGGGGAGCCTCCGGGAGCGCGAGGTCGCACGGGACGAACCGGCTCCCGGGTTGGAGCTTCCCGAGCTCTGCAGCCAGATCACCCCCGCGCGCTTCGTCTCTTCCGCTTGCGACGACCTGCCAGCCGTCTCGGGCCAGGGCCAATGCGGCCGCGCGACCGATTCCGCTGGTGGCGCCCGTGACAAGAGCAACCCGATCCGCCTGCATGCGACTGACTCCAGTATCGGTTGGCATATACGGTTATCACAACAACTAGGTAATGACAAGTGTCGAAATGGCTCGTTGCAGGCCGGATCATTCAGCAAACAGATCCGTGTCAGTTGCGGTGCATCGAGATCTCATGCCGCACCGCCGGCGCACGCTGACACGGGCCAGGTGCTGGCACGCTGCCGGGTAGAGCCCGAGGAAGATGCCGTTCGAAAGTCGTCAACCGGCGCGGCGCTTGAGCCGGCGCCGCTCCCGCTCCGACAGCCCGCCCCAGATACCGAACCGCTCGTCGTGCATCAGCGCGTACTCGAGACACTCGGACTGCACCTCGCAGCTGAGGCACACCTTCTTGGCCTCACGAGTGGAGCCACCCTTCTCGGGGAAGAACGCCTCCGGATCGGTCTGCGCGCACAGTGCCCGTTCCTGCCAGCTCAAATCCTCGGCGTCCACGCCGAGCAGGTAAGCCCACTCGTTCATGGCTCGCCTCCCTCGACCCTCGATCCCCCATGATGCGGGCCGTGGTCGCGCCGACACGCATCGAACGACACGTATGAAATTACACGCCTGATATCCGTGCCCGTCAAGGTCGTGCGTGATAATAGGCTGAATCACCCATGCCGCTCGGCCGGATGACCGACCGGCCCGATCAACAGGATGGCGCCCACGACCGCCGGTGCCTGACACCCCGCCACAGCGGCACGGTAGCGTCAATCGCGTGCTCAGGATAGCGGCCCTGGCCGGCGGGATCGGAGGCGCTCGGTTCCTCCGCGGCCTGCGCCGGGCGGTCCCCGACGCGGACATCACGGTCATCGGCAACACCGCCGACGACATCATGCTCCACGGCCTGCACATCAGCCCGGACCTCGACACGGTCATGTACACCCTCGGCGGCGGCATCCACGAGCGCCAGGGGTGGGGACGTGCCGACGAGCGGTTCACGGTGGCCGAGGAGCTTGCCGCGTACGGCGTCCAGCCGGACTGGTTCACGCTCGGCGACCGGGACATCGCCACCCACCTGGTCCGCACCGAACTGCTCGCCGCCGGCTACCCGCTGTCCACGGTGACGGAGGCGCTCACCGATCGCTGGCGGCCGGGAGTGCGGCTGCTCCCGATGACCGACCACCGCGTCGAGACCCATGTCGTCATCGACGAGGGGGACGGCTCGCGCGCCGTCCACTTCCAGGAGTGGTGGGTCCGGCTGCACGCCAAGGTGCCCGCCGAGCGGATCGTCGTGGTGGGCGTGGACGGCGCCACGCCCGCACCGGGCGTCTTGGAGTCGCTGCGCGAGTCGGACGTCGTCCTGCTTCCGCCGTCCAACCCGGTCGTGAGCATCGGGCCGATCCTCGCCGTCGCCGGGGTGCGGGACGCGCTGAACGCCGTCGCCGCGCCGGTCGTGGGGCTCTCCCCGATCATCGGCGGCGCCCCCGTGCGCGGCATGGCCGACGCGTGCCTCAAGGCGATCGGGGTCGAGACGTCCGCGCTCGCCGTGGCCGGCCTGTACGCGGACTTTCTCGACGGCTGGCTGGTCGACGAGTCCGACCGGGACGCGGTGCCGGCCGTCGAGGAGCTCGGTGTGCGCTGCGCCGCGGTACCGCTGCTGATGCGCGACGAGGACGCGGCGGCCACGATGGCGCGGCGCGCGCTCGACCTGGCCGAGCAACTGCGATGACCGGGCCGCGCTCGTTCACCGTGACCGGCGTTCCCGGGCTGCCCGAGATCGAGCCCGGGGCCGACCTTGCCGGGCTGATCGCGGCGGCTGCCCCCGACCTGCGGGACGGCGACGTCCTCGCGGTCACGAGCAAGATCGTGAGCAAGGCCGAGGGCCGCGTGCGCACCGGCGTCGACCGCGACGACGCCATCGACGCCGAGACCGTCCGTGTGGTGTCGGAGTGGACGACGCCGCGCGGGCGCACCCGGGTCGCGCAGACCAGGCACGGGTTCGTGCTCGCCGCCGCCGGGGTCGACGCGTCCAACGTGGCGCCCGGGACGGTCGCCCTGCTGCCCGAGGACCCGGACGGGTCGGCCCGGCGGCTGCGCCGGGGGTTGCGCGAGCGGCTCGGCGTTGCGGTGGGGGTCGTCGTCACGGACACGGCGGGCCGGCCCTGGCGCGACGGCGTGGTCGACTTCGCGGTCGGTGCGGCCGGCGTCGTGGCCCGCGACGACCTGCGCGGCCAGCGGGACGGGTACGGCAACGAGCTCGGCGTGACGGTGGTCGCCCAGGCCGACGAGATCGCCGCCGCCACCGAGCTGGTGCGGAGCAAGCTCGCCGGGGTCCCGGTCGCCGTCGTGCGAGGGCTGGACCACCTGGTGACGGCGGGCGACGGGCCGGGCGCGGGGGTGCTCATCCGGACCGCCGAGGAGGACCGCTTCCGGCTCGGGACGCCCGAGGCCATGCGGGCCGCGGTGCTCGCCCGGCGGGACGTCCGCGCGTTCACCGCCGAGC
>JBMCTR010000003.1:0-18264 GCA_048622955.1 Actinomycetota bacterium | reverse complement strand
GTAGGCCGGGATCGTCAGGAAGGTCGGGAACTCCGGGCCGAGCGCAACCCGCTCGAGCAGCTCTCGGGCCTGCTGGACCCGCCCTGTCCGGACGGGGTCGGCGCCGATCTCGGCCTGCAGCGTCGCGGTCTCCTCGGCGATGATCCGCTCGACCATGCCGCGCGTCACGATCGACCCGTCCGGCAGCTTCGCCTCGGCCTGGATCCACTGCCAGAGCTGCGAGCGGCAGATCTCCGCGGTCGCCGCGTCCTCCATCAGCCCGAATATCGCGACCGCGCCCCGGCCGCCGAGCCAGGCCTCGAGGTAGCGCAGGGCGACGGCGACGTTCGTCCGTACCCCCGCCTCGGTCACGTCGCCGGGCGTGGCCGCGATGTCGAGCAGGTCCGCGGCACCGACCGAGACGTCCTCACGGGCCCGTTCGATCTGGTGCGGACGGGTGCCGAGCACCTCGTCGAAGACCTCGCGCACGACGCCGACCAGGCCGGGATGCGCGACCCACGAGCCGTCGAACCCGTCCCCGGCCTCCCGCTGCTTGTCGGCGCGCACCTGCTCGAACGCAACCTCGTTCGCCTCCGGGTCGCGGGAGGGGATGAACGCCGACATGCCGCCGATGGCGTGAGCGCCGCGCCGGTGGCAGGTGCGGACGAGCAACTCGGTGTACGCGCGCATGAACGGCACCGTCATCGTCACGGCCGACCGGTCCGGCAGCAGGAACCGCTGTCCCCGCGTGCGGAACGTCTTGATCACGCTGAACAGGTAGTCCCAGCGGCCCGCGTTGAGCCCGGCAGAGTGGTCCCGGAGCTCGAAGAGGATCTCGTCCATCTCGAACGCCGCAGGAAGCGTCTCGATCAGCACGGTCGCCCGGATCGTGCCGCGCGGCAGGCCGAAGAACGACTCCGCGAAGGTGAACACGTCGCGCCACAGCCGGGCCTCGACGTGGCTTTCCAGCTTCGGCAGGTAGAAGTAGGGTCCCAGTCCCTGGGCGACCAGCTCACGGGCGTTGTGGAAGAAGTACAGGCCGAAGTCGACCAGCCCTCCCACCATCGGGTGGCCGTCCACCTTCAGGTTCTTCTCGGTCAGGTGCCAGCCGCGCGGCCGGACGACGATCGTCGCGGTCTCGTCCCCGAGCTCGTACCGCTTACCGTCGGGTGCGGTGTAGTCGATCTCGCGGCGCAGCGCGTCGTGCAGGTTCACCTGGCCGTCGACGACGTTGGCGAAGTGCGGCGTGTTGGCGTCCTCGAAGTCCGCGAGCCACACCCGGGCACCGGAGTTCAGTGCGTTGATCGTCATCTTCCGGTCGGTCGGCCCGGTGATCTCGACCCGCCGATCGACCAGGCCCGGCGGCGGCGCGGCGACGCGCCATCCGTCGTCCTCCCGGATCTCCCTCGTCTCCGGCAGGAAGTCCGGGTCCGCTCCGTCCGCGATCTCGGCGCGGCGCTGCTGGCGGAGCTCGAGCAGCTCGGCGCGGCGGCCGGCGAAGCGGCGGTGCAGCTGGGTCAGGAACGCGAGCGCGTCGGGCGTGAGAATCTCGGGACGGCTCATCCGAACTGCTCCTCTTCGGTCGATCCGTGCAACGCGAGCGTGTCGCCGTCGGGGTTCAGCGCTGTCGCCACCAGATCGAAGTAGCCGGTGCCCACCTCGCGCTGGTGCTTCACCCCGGTGTAGCCGCGTTCCTCCGCCGCAAACTCGGCCTGCTGCAACTCGACGTAGGCCGGCATCCCCCGCTCGGCGTAGCGTTGCGCCAGGTCGAACATCCCGTAGTTGAGCTGGTGGAACCCGGCGAGCGTGATGAACTGGAACTTGTAGCCCATCGCGCCGAGCTCGCGCTGGAACCTGGCGATGTCCTCGTCGTCGAGGTTCGCCCTCCAGTTGAACGACGGCGAGCAGTTGTAGGCCAGCATCTTGCCCGGGAACTCGGCATGCACCGCCTCGGCGACCTTGCGGGCCAGCTCCAGGTCGGGTGTGCCGGTCTCCACCCAGATCAGGTCGGCGTACCTGGCGTACTCGAGCGACCGGGCAATGACCGGCTCGACGCCCGGTCGCACCCGGTAGAAGCCCTCAGCCGTGCGCTCGCCAGTGATGAACGGCTGGTCGACGGGGTCCACGTCCGACGTGATCAGTTTCGCCGAGAGGGAGTCCGTGCGCGCGACGGTCACCGTGGGCACGCCCGCCACGTCGGCCGCGAGGCGCGCGGCGTTGAGCGTGCGGACGTGCTGCGACGTCGGGACGAGGACCTTGCCGCCGAGGTGCCCGCACTTCTTCTCGGACGCCAACTGGTCCTCGTAGTGGATGCCGGCGGCGCCCGCCGCGATCATCGCCTTGGCCAGCTCGAACGCGTTGAGCGGCCCGCCGAAGCCGGCCTCGGCGTCGGCCACGATCGGCGCCAGCCAGTCGATCCCGGGGTCCACGCCTTCGGAGAAGGTGATCTCGTCGGCCCGCAGCAGCGCGTTGTTGATCCGGCGCACCATGGTGGGCACCGAGTTCACCGGGTAGAGGCTCTGGTCCGGGTAGGTCTGACCCGCGGTGTTGCCGTCCGCCGCGACCTGCCAGCCGGACAGGTAGATGGCGCGCAGGCCGGCGCGGACCATCTGCACCGCCTGGTTGCCCGTGATCGCACCGAGCGCCTGGACGTAGTCGCTGGTCGTGAGGTGTTCCCACAGCCGCTCCGCCCCGCGCCGGGCCAGCGTGTGCTCCTCGCGGACCGTTCCGCGCAGCCGCACCACGTCCGTCGCGGTGTAGGTTCGCTCGATGCCACGCCACCGCGGGTCGTGCTGCCACTCGGCGGCCAGCGCATCCGCCTCTGCGGCAACCCGGTCCGCGACGTTGCCCGGTGAGTGCGGTTCGACAAGACTAGTCATGATCTCCCCTCGTCGTCTTGGTGAAGGAATGACTAATGGCACTCTGACGGCCTACTTGCAGCCTTCTCTACCGATATGGTGTGTGAAGAAGCGTCGAAATTCACTTGAGGAGAACTGGTGACGGTTGCCGAGCACGACCTGGACCTGATGACCTTGGGCCGGCGCGTCCGGCACGCCAGGAAGGCGGCGGGCCTGACGCTCGGAGACCTGGCGAGCGCCGTCGAACGGGCGCCGTCCCTGCTGTCGCAGATCGAGAATGGCCGCCGCGAGCCGCGCCTGACCCTGCTGCAGGCGATCGCGTCCACCGTGGGGGTCAGCGTCGGGGACCTGATGCGGCCCGAGGCGCCCTCACACCGAGCCGCCCTCGAGATCGCACTCGAGCAGGCGCAGGGCAGTCCGCTGTACGCGTCGCTGGGCCTTCCCAAGGTGGCGGTCACCAGCAGGTTGCCCACCGATGTGATCGAGTCGCTCGTGGGCCTCCACTCGGAGCTCGAGCGCCGCGCCACCAGACAGCTTGCGACGCCTGAGGCGGCACGGCGCGCGAACACCGAGTTGCGGCGCAAGATGCGCGACCGCGACAACTACTTTCCCGAGATCGAGCAGGTGGCGGCCGAGATCTCGACCGCCACGGGACACACCGGCGGACCGCTCACCGAGCGCGGCATCAGCCAGATCACGTCGCATCTCGGCTTCAGCCTGCACCGCGTTGCGGACCTACCCCGTGCGACCAGGTCGATCATCGACCTGCGCAACCGCCGCCTCTACCTTCCGGTGACGAGCCGGCGGGGCCACGACCCGCGCACGATCGTGCTCCAGACGCTCGGGCACGTCGCGCTCGGTCACGAGGACCCCACGAGCTACGCCGACTTCCTCCGCCAGCGGGTCGAGGTCAACTACTTCGCGGCGGCGCTGCTGATGCCGGAGCAGGCCGCGGTGGACTACCTGCGGGCGGCCAAGGCATCCAAGTCGCTTGCGATCGAGGATCTCCGGGACATGTTCGCGGTGTCGTACGAGACGGCGGCGCACCGGTTCACCAACCTGGCGACCCACCATCTCGGGCTGCCCGTCCACTTCATGCGGGTCGGGGAGGACGGTGTCATCTACAAGGCGTACGAGAACGACGACGTCACGTTCCCGACCGACGTCACGGGCGCGATCGAGGGACAGGTCGTCTGCCGGAAGTGGGCCGCGAGGGCGGTCTTCAGCGCCACCGACCGGTACGCGACGCACTACCAGTACACCGACATGGACCGGGGCACGTACTGGTGCACGACGCGGGTGGAGCGGACCGCCGAGGGCGAGTTCGCGATCGACGTCGGCGTGCCGTACGCCGACTCCAAGTGGTTCCAGGGACGGGAGACCACGGTCCGCGCCCGTTCGGACTGCCCCGACCCGTCGTGCTGCCGGCGCCCGCCGGCGAAGCTCGCCGAGCGCTGGACCGACCACGCGTGGCCTAGCGCACGGGTGCACTCGCATCTGCTCGCCGCGCTGCCGTCGGGGACGTTCCCCGGCGTCGACGACACCGACGTGTACGAGTTCCTCGACCGGCACGCGCCGGACGACGGCGCCTCCGACTGAGACCCGCCGCTGTTCGTGCTCAGCCGGCGCGGCTGCAGACCATCAGCTCCGTCGTCGGGCTCTCCCGAAGCCACCGGGTCAACCGCCGCTCGAGCGGGTAGAGCGCCGAGCCCGCCAGCCAGCCCGTCGGCTCGGTGACCGTCGCCGCCCGAAGCACCCCGCCCCACAGCTTCCGCCATACGTACGGCGCGTCGACCTGGGCGTTCATCAGCACGAGCAGCGGGACGCGGCGAACGATCCGGAACCCGGCGTTCTCCAGCCCAGCTCTGATCGTCCCGAGGGAGCGGTTCACCTGGCGCTCAGCGCGCTGCTCCCCGCGCCGCAGGAAGTTCTCCGACAGGACGAGCGCCCCACCGGGCCGGATGACTCGGGCCAGGTTGTGCAGCGCGCGACCGTAGTGCTCGTCGTCGGTGATGTGGAACAGCACGTCCATGCACGAGACCGCGTCGTAGGACGCCCGCTCGAAGACCCCCGTCATTGCCCCGACGTCGGCGTGCACGAACCGGACGTCCGGGAACTGTTCGCGGAGCCGCTGAACTGCGGCCTCGGTAAGGTCGCAGCCGGTGATCGACGGTGCACCCGCCTGCTGCCAGGCCCGGACGTAGCGGCCCGTGCCCGAACCCACGTCGAGGACCCGGGCTCGCGACACGTCGATGCCGAGCCGGGCGACCTCGCGATGGAACACCTCCTCCCGGACGCGGTACGTCCACGCGTTGAACGCGCGACCGAGGTGGCGGTACCCGACACCCGCGTCGGTCCAGTCGGCGCTCAGCCGGCTCTCCCAGAACGTCTGGTGCTCAACCCTGTCACCCATCCGTACCGGTTGCCCGCTTTGCGACGGGTTTAAGCCCTCCAGCACTTCTTGATCATGCTTGACCTTCACCCTTACTGGAAGTAGCTTTGGACTCGCGCACAACCACACAGGTGTCCCGTTAGGTGAGGCTCCTGCGCGTGTATGCGTCTGCTGCCCAGGAAGGTCGAGAGACCCCGATGGGTTGAACAGGCCGGGTCGAATCAAGGCCCGGCTTAACGCGGACCGGTGTCCGTTGCCTAGACGCGCAGTGCCGAAGCTCGACGTGGGGAACGCGCTAGCCGGCGACTGGCGCACTGCCGCGAGGGCCTCCCTGACGGGGAGGCCCGTTTCATGTCCGAGGTGCCTGGAGAGGAGGTGACGACGGTGTCCAGTCGATCATCGGTCACGCCGGTGACCGAACCCGGAGAGGATCACAGACCGATCCGTCTTCGTGCCGCTGTATCCGTCTCATCCTCACCCGGGCATCCGGATATGCCCCGATCCTGGTAGGGGAACCCACCATGCGGTGATCGGAGCGCGGGTGTGGGTGCGTCTCGTTGGGAGATCGCTGATGCGCACTGACACCATCGAAGGAGGGGCAGTGGAAGTCGATGCGCTGCGCGAGATGCGTGAGCGCAACGACGTCGCCGGCATGCAGCGCTGGCTCGCCGACCACCGTCCCCATGAGGTTGCCGACGAGATCGGCCGCTCCGACGACGTCACGGCTGTTCTGCTGTTCCGGCTGCTCGACAAGGACCGGGCGATCGAGGTTTTCGAGGAACTCGAGCCCGACGACCAGCAGAACGTGCTGACCGGCCTGCGCGACCGGGCCTTCCGTGACCTCGTCGAGGCGATGGACCCGGACGACCGCGCCCGGCTGCTCGGTGAGGCGCCCGCGAAGTTCGCCCAGCGCGTCCTCGCCGGGTTGAGCCCGCGCGAGCGCGCCATGACCGCGGAACTGCTGGGTTATCCCGAGGGATCGGTGGGCCGGATCATGAGCCCGGAGGTGGTGCTGGTGCGCCAGAACCTCACCGCCGACGAGGCGCTGGCCACCGTCCGGGCGAAGGGCGCCACCGCCGAGACGATCTACACGCTTCCCGTCGCCGACGACAGGAGGCATCTGATCGGCGTCGTCGACCTCCGCGACCTGGTTCTCTCCCCGCCGTCGGAGACCGTGGCCAACCTGGCGAACACGGACGTCGACTACGTACAGGCCACGGACGACGCCGAGGCCGCGGCGCGCCTGATGCAGGAGGCGAACCTCCTGGCGCTGACCGTCGTGGACAGCGAACATCGCGTCGTCGGGCTACTGACCTTCGACGACGCGTTCGAGTTGATCGAAGCCGCCGACACCGAGGACATCGCACTGCAGTCCGCGGCCGAGCCGCTGACGGTCCACTACATGGCGGCAAGCGTGCTCAAGCTGGCTCGCGCCCGGGTGATCTGGCTGCTGCTGCTGGTCGCTGCCTCGGCGCTCACGGTCAGCGTCCTCGCCGCGTTCGAGTCGACCATCGAGGGCCAGGCTGCCGTGGCCTTCTTCATTCCGCTGCTCATCGGCACCGGCGGCAACGTCGGCGCGCAGGCTGCCACGGCCGCGGTCCGCGCGCTGGCCGTGGGCGAGGTACGAACTACCGACGTGCTGCGGGTCGCCTGGCGGGAATGCCGGGTGGGGTTGCTCATCGGCCTCATGCTCGCCACGGCGGCGGTGATCATAGCGGGGGTGGCGGGCTACTTCGTGGAGTCCGTTGACCTCGGCCTTGCTGTCGCGGTCGGTGTCGCACTGCTCGCCGTCTGTACCTGGGCGGCCATCATCGGCGCGACCATGCCGCTGCTCGCCCGGAGAGTGGGCATCGACCCGGCAGTCGTCTCCGCGCCCCTGGTGACGACTCTCGTGGACGCCACCGGCCTGGTCATCTACTTCCTGGTGGCCATCGCCATCCTCGGCCTCTAGTCGGCGGTAACCCACTCCACGTGGTCAACCGCAGGGCAGGCCCATCCAGCAGGGGCCCTACAGTCCGCGGGCATCTACCCTGATTGGTGAGGCCCCCGACCTAGGAGGACCGATGACCACGACCGCTCCCATCGAGGTACCGCGAGGCCTTGCCGGTGTCGTCGTCACCGACACCGAACTCGGCGACGTACGCGGCCGCGAGGGCTTCTACCACTACCGCCAGTACTCTGCGATCGAGCTGGCGGAGACCCGGACCTTCGAGGACGTCTGGCATTTGATGTTCTTCGGTTCGCTGCCGGATGCGGCCGAACGCGAGGCCTTCGCCCGGCAGACGGCCCTGCTTCGCCGGATGCCCGCGGAGATGCGGGACGTGCTGCCCGACGTCGCCCGCACGACCGCGAAATCGGGTCCGCTCGCCGGCCTGCGATCCGCCCTGTCGCTGCTCGGCGCGCACGCCGGCCTGCGTCCGGTCTACGACCTCGATGCCGACGAGCGCCAAGCCGACGCCATGCGTGCCTGCGCGGCCGTACCGACGTTGCTGACCGCCCTGCACCGGCTCAGCCAAGGGCTCGAGCCCATCGACCCGCACGAAGACCTCACGTACGCCGCCAACTACCTCTACATGCTCACCGGGACCGAGCCGGACGCGGAGCGCACCCGGGCCGTCGAGCAGTACCTCATCTCCACCATCGACCACGGGTTCAACGCCTCCACCTTCACCGGCCGGGTGATCGCCTCGACCGGTGCCGACGTGGCGGCCTGCCTCGTCGGTGCGATCGGCGCGCTCTCCGGACCCCTGCACGGGGGAGCGCCGAGCCGTGCGCTGGACACCCTCGACGCGATCGGTACCGAGGACAACATCGACCCCTGGATCCGTGATCGCGTGCTGGCCGGCGACCGGATCATGGGCTTCGGCCACGCCGTCTACCGAACCGAGGATCCTCGCTCTCGGATGCTGCGCGGCATCGCCCAACGGCTTGCCGCCACTGACGAGGAGCGGGCGCTCGTCGAGTTCGCGGTACAGGTCGAGCGGCGGGTGCTCGAGATCCTTGCCGAGCTCAAGCCGAGCCGCGAACTGCATACCAACGTCGAGTTCTACGCCGGCGTGGTCATGGAACTGTGCGGGCTGCCGCGTGCCATGTTCACGCCGACGTTCGCCTCGGGGCGCGTGGTCGGGTGGAGCGCCAACATCCTCGAGCAGGCGAACGACAGCAAGATCATCCGTCCCGCGGCGCGCTACACCGGCCCGCCGCCTCCGGAGCCGGTGCCCTCCGCCTGACGCTGTCCCCACCGCACCCGGCTGTGCCCGGTGGAATCCGCGGGCCGGGAAGGACGTTGGCCTGACATGGTGGATGCTCCGACGCGGATGCCTGCCGTCTACCTCGGCCACGGCGCTCCGCCCCTCGTGGACGACGAACGCTGGACGAGCGAGTTGGCGGGCTGGGCGTCCGCCCTGCCACGCCCGAACGCCATCCTCGTCGTCTCCGCGCACTGGGAGTCGGCTCCCCTCACGATCGGCGCCACCGCGACGGGTGTGCCGCTCACCTACGACTTCTGGGGATTCCCCGAGCGCTACTACCGCACCACCTATCCGGCGCCCGGTGCGCCCGACCTCGCGGCGCGAATCGAGTCCTTGCTCCCCGACGGCGAGCCCGTCGCCCACCAGCCGGACCGCGGGCTGGACCACGGGGCGTACGTCCCGCTTCTCGTCATGTATCCCGAGGCGGACGTCCCAGTGCTGCAGATCTCGATGCCGAGCCTCGATCCCGACAGGCTGCTCGCCCTCGGCCGCCGGCTCCGTCCACTCCGGGACGAGGGTGTCTTGATCCTCGGGAGCGGGTTCCTCACGCACGGTCTGCCGTACCTCACGATGCGCGATCCCGACCAGCCGGCTCCGGCCTGGTCGGCTGAGTTCGACGCGTGGGCGGGCGACGCGTTGCGCCGCGGCGCCGTCGACGAGTTGACGGACTTCCGGCACCGCGCGCCGGCTGTGCGGTACGCCCACCCCACCGTGGAGCACTTCGCGCCCACGTTCGTCACCCTCGGCGCCGCCGACGACGCCGACGCGGCGCCGGACGTCGTCATCGACGGGTTCTGGTACGGCCTGTCGAAGCGCTCGTTCCAGGTCCGCTAGCGCAGGCCCGGCCCCCACCTGGCTCCCACAAGCCCTCCCCTAGCCCATGGCGGCCAAGGCCTCGGACGTGACCTCGCTCAGCGGCAACGCGGATATCTCCGATTGGGCGAACCACCGTGCTTCGGCGGTCGACCCGCCGTCCTCAACCACCCGGGAGCTCTGCGGCGCGTCCACGATCACGTCGTAGAAGGCCCGTACGCCGTGCCAGTCGATCGGGAACCCCTCCGGGCCGACCTGTTCGGGCTCCCGATGGCTGGCCACGCCCCGCAGCGCAAGGACCCGGCCGTCCTGGCCCGTTTCCTCGGCAAGCTCGCGGAGCAGTGCCGTGCCCGGCTGCTCGCCGAAATCGGTACCGCCGCCGGGCAGATGCCAGCAGCCGGCACCCGGGTAGCCGTCGGCGATCCTCGTCAGCAGCACCCGCTCGGCGGGGTCGCGCGCCACCGCGTACGCCGCGAACCGCTGCACCCGCGGCCGGCCGTCCGGATGCTTCGTGATCAGGAACGACGGCAGTTCGGGCAACTGCTCGGGCGGCAGATCGACGGCGGTCAGCGGCAGCTTGAGCGCGTTCGCGACGAACGGCCGCAACTGCAGGGCGGCCGCCTCGTCCCGGGTAACCCAGCGCGCTTGGTCCACCTTGGGCGACGACGGCTGGCCGCGCGCACCGGTCACCGCAGCCTCATAGATCAGCCGGTCGGTGTGCAGCGTCACGCCCTCGCCAGGCAGCGCCCGCACGTCCGCCACCACATCGACGAGGTCTTCGGCGCCGACACCCAGCCCGACCTCCTCCGCGGCCTCCCGTGTGACCGTCCGCTCCGGATGCTCACCATGCAGGACGCCGCCGCCGGGCAGCGTCCAGACGCCGGGCGCACCGGTGCGCACCGACTCCCGCACGAGGAGCACCCGGTCGGCGCCGTCGGTGCAGATCGCGTACGCGGCCACGCGCCGCAGCGGTTCGAGATCGTCAGTCACAGCACCGCAGTCTTCCTGCCCCGGCCCTCGGGGGCAATGGCCGGCGCGCAAGGCCATTGAACGGTCAACGGTCTTCAGCGTAGTGTGACGGCCGTTGCGCACCCGTCGTCCATACCCTGGCCGGTTTGGGAGGAACGTTCCTTGGACCACGTCAACCATTTCACCTTCGGCCTGATCACGCCGTTGACCGGATACTTCGTCATGTTCATGGCTGCTGCGATCGGGTTGCGGTGCACCGTGCGGGCACTCCACACGAGCGGGCGGGCGAAACGTACGTGGCTCCTGGTAGGCGCAACGGCCATCGGTGCCGGTATCTGGACCCTGCACTTCATCGCCATGCTCGGGTTCACCGTGGACGGCTCGGCGATCCGCTACGACGTGCCTCTGACACTGCTCAGCCTGGTCGTGGCCATCGGCGTCGTCAGCGCCGGCGTGTTCACCGTCGGCTACAGCAAGTCGGCCTCGGTCTCGCTGCCGCTCGGCGGCCTCGGCGCCGGCCTCGGCGTTGCCGCGATGCACTACACCGGCATGGCCGCCGTCCAGATCAGCGGCATCATCGGGTACAACCGCCTCCTGGTCGCCCTGTCCATCGTGATCGCCATCGTCGCGGCCTCCGCCGCGTTGTGGATCGTGCTCCGCGTCCATGGGTTCGGCGGAGCGCTCGGCTCCGCACTCGTCATGGGGTTGGCGGTCAGCGGCATGCACTACACCGCGATGGCCGCGGTCCGGGTCGAACTGGTCCCGGATCTCGAGTTGAGCGGCGCAACGTCGACGGAGTTCCTGTTCCCGCTGACCGTGGGCATCGGCGCTGTGCTGTTCATCACATTCACCTTCCTCGCCGTCTCACCCATCGAGGAAGAGGCAGGCGAGGCCCGTGCCGCCGAGCAGTTGCGCGCGCTCGCGAGCCGGCGCGAACAGTACGCCAAGGACATCGAGAACCAGATTCTCGAGGCCGAGCGGCATCCGGCGCCGAAGCGCCGACGGCCCACCAACCCGTCCGGCACGCCGCCGTCCAGGTGACGCATGCCGACACACCTGTCGTTGTCCGACCACATCGACGCGATCACATCCAGCGCGCGCGTGCTGCGCGAGACCACGGCCCGCACCGGGCTGGACGCCCACGTCCCGACGTGCGCCGAGTGGGACGTTCGGGGCCTGGTGGCGCACCTGGGCATGGTGCACCGGTGGGCCGCCGCCAACGTGCGGGGCGACGAAGGTCACCGGCCGGAGGACTCCCAAGCGGAGGCGGCGGCCAGCGACGACCTTCTCGCCTGGTTCGATGAAGGGCTCGACGCGCTGGTCGCCGCACTGCACGACGCACCTGCCGACGCGGCGCGAATGGTCTTCCTGCAGGACGCACCGCCGCCGCGGCAGTTCTGGGCGCGCCGGCAGGCGCACGAAACGACCGTGCATGCCGTCGACGCGATCTCGGCGGAACTGGGCCGCTGGCCACGCGCGCCCGAGGTGCCGGTGACGCCGGAGATCGCGGCGGACGGCATCGACGAACTGCTCTGCGGCTTCGTCCCGCGACGCAGGAGCCGGCTGCGTTCGGACACGCCGTACACCCTCGTGGTCAGGGCGGACGACACGGGGCACGCATGGACGTTGCGGGTCAGCCAGGACCCGGTCGTCACCACCGTCGGGGATGCCGCGGAGGCGGACGCCGTCCTGCACGGCACCGCCGCGGAGCTTTACCTCGGCCTGTGGAACCGCGGGGACGAGATCAGCGTCGCCGGCCGCGAGGACGTGCTCGACCAGTGGCGGTCGCAGGTCCAGGTCCGGTGGCGGTGAGCCGGCGCCGGCGCTAGGCGCGCTCGAGCACCACGACGGGGATCTCGCGAGACGTCTTCTGCTGGTAGTTGTCGTAGTCCGGCCATACCTCGTTCATCATCGCCCAGAGCCGCGGCCGCTCGTCCGGCGTCGCGTCCCGTGCGCGGGCTGCGAAGCGCTCCCCCTTGACCTGGACCTCGACGTCCGGGTGCTGCTTGAGGTTGAGGTACCACTCCGGATGGCTGGCGGCACCGCCCTTGGAGGCCACGACGACGTACCGATCGCCGTCCTCGCGGAAGATCAACGCGTGCTGCCGCTGCTTGCCGGTCCGCCTTCCGGTCGTGGTCAGTATCAGGATGGTCGTGCCGCGGTACCACGAATAGCCGTCCGCACCGTCGGTCTCGATGTATCGCTGCACATGCTCATCGCCGAACAGCACCGTGACTCCCTTCGCATCATCGTCGGCCAAGTGACGAAGCATGCGAGATCCATTTCCTATTCCCCGACTTCGCCGTCGGCGAGATACAGCAGTGCCCGCCCGTACGCCTCGGGAGGATCGCCGGCCACGACCTCCACCACCCGGCCGGCGATCTCGAGCGTCACACCGTACTGGTCGCCGGACCGGTACAGCCGGACGAACGTCCCGCCGAGCAGGTCCCGCAGTTGCTCCTCGCTGGGCAGCCAGAGCGCGGCCTCCGCCTCGACCGAGTCCAGCGCCCACTCCACCGTGCCGTTGAACCCGATCACCCGGCCGGTCGGGAAATCGTGGACGTCGATCGTCATGTTGCTGAGCACGAAGACCTCGTCGTCCATGCCGCGATCCGGCAGGACGAACTTGTCGCCCGGCGCGGGCTCCCACCGCACCCCGGCGTCGCGCAGCCGTTTCGCCAGGTCGAGTGAGATCACCACACCATTGTGCCGCCCGCTGTGCCCTCACCGGGAACCGCACGACACCCTGCCGCCCCTCGCCGGCAGGCTGTCACGGATCGTCATCGGCGTCGGGGTCGTACAGCAGCCGGAGAAGCGCCTCGCCGACCTCCGCCGGGTCGACCATGACATCGCGGACGACCAGCACCGGGCGGCCGGCGATGTCGTCGAACACGGTGACGCCCGGCAGCAGCATCGGCTCGGTGGGATCCACTCGTACCCGAAGCGTGATCTCGATGCCCATCGAGATCAACTATAGCTCTACACAGCTTCAGATAGCTAGTTCCGGCTGCACCGAGCTTTTCGGCCACCCATGATGACATCGTGAGTGGCGAGTTCCCGGAGCTCGACCGATCCGGCCCGGACCTCATATACATGCAGGTCGCGGACCATATCGCCGCACGGATCGAGCACGGCTCCCTTGCCCCGGGGCAACGCCTTCCGGCCGAGCGCGACCTCGCCGTCGAGTACGGTGTGGCGTACCTGACGATCCGCCGCGCGATCCGCGAGTTGCGCGAACGCGGGCTCGTGCGCAGCGTTCACGGCAAGGGCACCTTCGTCACAGGAGCCGGCTGAACAGGGCAGATGGCGGCGGAGAGCGCTTTCCGAGCGGGCCCGTCCGATCCCCGCCATAATCTGGGCCATGACAATACGGGGGGAAATATCCAGCACGGGGGGAGCTCTCACGAGCATCGCTCCGGCACCGTGGCAGGTCAGGGGACCTCGCAGGGCTGAGAGCGGCAAGCCGGTCACACGCCGGGGCCGGCTGGTGCTGTCGTGGTCCAACACGGACCTCCTCGAGCTCGAGACCGCCCACGGCAGGTTCGAGCTGCTCGGTCCCTACGGCACGGAAGCGCACGAGGGGGACGAGGTCGAGGTCGTGGGCCTGCCCGATCCCACGAGGCGCAACCGCAACGGCACCTCGGCGCTGCTCATCCAGCGAATGCGACGGCTGGCGTAGGCCCGGCTAGCGGGCGCCGGTGCCCGATTCGACGGGCATTCCGGCGGCCATCCAGTCGTTCGTGCCGCCGTCGACGTTGCGGACGTCGTAGCCGAGCCTCGCGAGGTACCGCGCGGCCTGCATGCTGCGTGCGCCGACCGCGCACACCAGGTAGACGGTCCGGTCGTGCGGCAGTTCGGCGTACCGCGCCGGAACGGAGCCCAGCGGCATCAGGACCGCACCGGGCACGTGGCCCTGCGCGTACTCGTCGGGCTCGCGCACATCGACGACGAGCTCACCCGCGGCATGCGCGGCCGCCAGCTCGTCCACACTGACCTCGGGAACGCTCATGCCGCCACGCTCACGAACACGTGGGCGCTGTCGGACTCGGTCAGCAGCGCTGGCTCGCCGACGGCCGCCAGCGCGTAGCCGGCGTTGGTGCGCTCCGCCGCGACCGTGACGCCGGGGCCGACACCGGCCAGGCGCAGCTCGGCCAGCAGCTTCTCGTCGGTCTGGAGCGGCTCGCCGATCCGGTGGACGACGACGTTCGACCGCGACGTGACCACGCCGTCCAGCGGGCCCATGCCGGCGGGCGCCGGCTTCGGCTGTGCGGCGCTGCCGAGCTCCAGCAGGCCGGGTATGGGGTTGCCGTACGGATCCTCGGTCGGATCGTTGAGCAACCGGACCAGCCGCTGCTCGACCGCCTCGGAGATCACGTGCTCCCAGCGGCACGCCTCGTTGTGGACCAGTTCCCAGGACAACCCGATGACGTCGGTCAGCAACCGCTCCGCCAGACGGTGCTTGCGCATCACCCGGGTCGCCAGCACCTTCCCCTGCTCGGTCAGGTCCAGGTGCCGGTCGGACTCGAGGTGGACCAGATCGTCGCGCTCCATGCGGGCGACCGTCTGGCTCACCGTGGGCCCGGACTGGCTCAGCCGCTCCGCAATCCGCGCGCGCAGCGGGACGATGCCTTCCTCCTCGAGTTCAAAGATGACCTTGAGGTACATCTCCGTGGTGTCGATGAGGTCGTTCACCCGTCCCACTCCTCGTCGTGCTGCCTCTCAACAGCGTAGCTTCCTCCGGCTCCGCGGCGGGACTCAGTCGATCCAGGCGCCCTTGTGCATGACTCCGCTCGGCATGAAGGCATCGTCCAGCACCACGAGATCCGCGTCCAGCCCCGGCCGCAGCGAACCGACGCGGTCCGCGCGCCCGATCAGCCGGGCCGGCGTCGTCGCCGCCATGGCGACCGCTTCGGCCATCGGCACACCGGCGTCGACCACGAACCGGAAGGCACGGTCCATGGTCAGGGTGCTGCCGGCGATGGCGCCGCCGTCGGCCAGCCTCGCCACGCCCTCGCTCACGCGCACCTCGAGCCCTCCGAGGTGGTAGTCGCCGTCACCCGCGCCGGCGGCGGCGATGGCGTCGGTGACCAGCGCGACGCGGTCGGAGCCGGCGGCCGCGACCGCGGTGCGTACGATCGCGGGGTGCAGGTGCGCTCCGTCGCAGATCAACTCGACCGTGACCCGCGGATCCTCGAGGAGCGCCCCGACGGGACCGGGCTGCCGGTGGTGCAGCGGGCGCATCGCGTTGAACAGATGGGTGCCGACCGTGGCGCCCGCGTCGACGGCCGCCGCCGTCTGCTCGTACGTCGCGTCCGTGTGTCCGACGGCCGCGATCGCCCCGGCGTCGGTGATGCGCCGGACGGCGTCCAACGCGTGCGGCAACTCGGGAGCGAGAGTGACCATCGCGACGGTTCCCCGTCCCGCCGCCAGCAGCCGCTCCACCAGCCCCGGCTCCGGGAGTGTCAGCAGCGCCGGATCGTGGGCACCGCGCCGGGCCTCGGACAGGAACGGGCCCTCCAGGTGGATGCCGGCGAGCACCCCGTCCTCGACCAGTTCCGCGACGGCGGCGACGGTGTTCACGAGCATGTCGATGTCCGCCGTCACCAGGCTGGCCATCGTGGTGGTGGTGCCGTGCCTGCGGTGCAAATCGGCGGCGACCACCGCCTCGTCCAGATCGCCGGAGGCGTACGACGCCCGGCCGCCGCCGTGCACGTGGATGTCGACGAAGCCCGGCACGACCCACGCCCCGTGCAGATCGCGATCGACGGGCCCCGGAGGCGTTCCCGATCCGACGGCCGCGATCAGGCGACCGTCGGTCTGCACCCAGCCGCGGCCGACCAGACCGTCGGGGGTCACGAGGCGGCCCCCCGCGAGCACCGTCATTCCTGGTCTACCTCCGCGTCGGCGGACCCGGATAGATCAGGATGACTTTACTCCGGCTAACGTCTGGGCCATGACGCTCACCGTATCGCGGCGCTTCCGCGGCCCGACCGACTCCGGCAACGGCGGCTACGTGGCAGGACTGCTGGCCGGCCGCCTCGGCACCGCGGACACGGCCGCGGTGGTGACGCTGCGCACTCCGCCGCCACTGGACACCCCGCTTGCGGTCGTGACGGACGATGACGGGGGCACCCGGCTCTACGACGGCGAGCGCCTGGTCGCCGAGGCCGCGCCGTCCGCGCTGGACGTGGACGCGGTGGCGCCGGTCGATGCCGAGCGCGCACGAGCGGCGTCCGAGTCCTACCCGGGCTTCGCCGCGCATCCGTTCCCGGAGTGCTTCGTGTGCGGGACGGCGCGCGCGCCCGGCGACGGGCTGCGGCTGTTCACCGGCAGGCTGGGCGACGGCCGGACGGCGGGCTGCTGGACGGTCACGCCGGAGTTCGCCGGCCGACCCGAGTTGGTGTGGGCGGCGCTGGACTGTCCCGGAGCCTGGGCCGCCGACATCGAAGGACGGCCGATGGTGCTCGGGCGGGTCGCGGCCGCCGCCGTGGCGCTGCCGCAGCCGGGCGAGGAGTGCGTGGTCATGGGCCAACTGCTCGGATCCCAGGGCCGCAAGACGTGGACCGCGACGACCTGCTACGGGGCCGACGGCCGGGAACTCGGCCGCGCCCACGCCACCTGGATCACGATCGCCCGCTGACCGGGTGAGATGCGGGTGCCGGCGGTTTCCGCGCGCTGTGCCACGTACGCTGGCGTACCGTGACGACACTGCCCGCGGCCGCACCGCTCGTCGTCCGGACCGCCGCGATCGCGGATCCGGGGCCGCTGCTCGAGTTGCTTCCCGAGCAGGCGCCGCTCGCCTGGGTGCGCCGGGGCGAGGGCATCGTCGGATGGGGTCGGGCGGCGACGTTCGAGTCCACGGGTCCCGACCGGATCGAGGCCGCCGAGCGGTGGTGGAAGCGCCTGGTGGACGGCGCCGTCGTCCGCGACGAGGTCGGGCTGCCGGGGTGCGGGCCGGTGGCGTTCGGCTCGTTCGCGTTCGACGGCCGGCCCGGGCGGTCGGTGCTGACCCTTCCGGAGGTCGTCATCGGGCATCGCGGGGGTCGCTGGTGGGTCACGACGGTCGGCGTCGATGGTGCACTCCCGGCCGCTGCGCCTGCTCCGCGGCGCGAGCCGCCGCGGAGCCCCGGGACGGTGACGTTCGCGGACGGCGCGCTCACCGGAGCCGACTGGGAACTGGCGGTCGCCGAAGCCGTCCGCCGCATCGGCGAGGGCGATCTCGAGAAGGTGGTGCTGGCCCGCGACCTGGTGGCCGAGGCGACCGGGCCGGTCGACGCGCGCTGGCCGCTCACGCGCCTGGCGGCCCGGTACCCGCGGTGCTGGACCTTCTGCGTGGACGGCCTGCTCGGCGCAACCCCCGAGATGCTGGTTCGGCTCGAGCGCGGGCTGGTCACCTCCCGGGTGCTGGCCGGCACGATCCGGCGGACGGGCGACGACGCGCACGATCTCGCGCTCGCCGCGTCGCTGGCGCGCTCGAGCAAGGACCTGGAGGAGCACGAGTACGCCGTCCAGTCCGTGGCGCGGGCGCTCGACCCGTACTGCTCCAGCATGAACGTCCCGGAGACCCCGTTCGTCCTCCATCTCCGCAACGTCATGCACCTCGCCACCGACGTCACCGGCGTGGCCGCCGACGGGGCGAGTTCGCTGGCGCTCGCGGCTGCGCTGCATCCCACCGCGGCCGTCTGCGGGACTCCCACCGACCGGGCCCGCGAGCTCATCCGGGAGCTGGAACGGATGGACCGGGGTCGGTACGCGGGGCCGGTCGGATGGATCGACGCGGCCGGCGACGGCGAGTGGGGCATCGCACTGCGGTGCGCCCAGGCCGATCCCGCTCACCCGGAGCGGTTGCGGCTGTTCGCCGGCTGCGGGATCGTCGCCGGCTCCGACCCGGAGGCGGAACTGGCCGAAAGCGCCGCCAAGCTCGTCCCGATGCGCGACGCCCTCGCCGACTAGCGTTGTGGGTCCTATTGATCACGTAAACCACCCCAGTATGTCCCTGACC
>JBMCTR010000002.1:0-18428 GCA_048622955.1 Actinomycetota bacterium | reverse complement strand
CGCACGCCGGCGTGGAGAAGATGCTGGAGGACCGCGGCATCCTGTACGCGCCGGATTACGTCGTCAACTCCGGCGGCGTCATCCAGGTGGCCGATGAGCTGCACGGCTTCGCCTTCGAACGCGCGAAGGACAAGGCGCGGGGCATCTTCAACATCACCGCGAAGATCTTCGCGCGGGCCGCCGAAGAAGGCGTTCCCCCGGCGGTTGCGGCGGACCGCCTGGCTGAGAGCAGGATGGCCGCGATGAGCCGGCTGCACGCTATCTACCTGCGGCCCTGAACCGTCCGCCGGGCCCGGGGGTTGAGGCCCAACCGGGCGGGACGGAATGGGGCCTCACCATGTACCGTTGTTCCTACGAGTAGATGACACCGAAGGGTCCGAGGGCGGCAAGCACGAAGGTGTCGCCCCGGTTTTGTGCGAGGAGGTCGACCTATGGGGCGCGGCCGAGCCAAGGCCAAGCAGACGAAGGTCGCCCGTCGGCTCAAGTACCAGCAGTTGGACACCGACTTCGAGGCGCTTCAGCGCGAACTTCAAGCGTCGAGCGGTAGCGAGGACTCGCCGGACGAGTACGAGGCGGACGAGGACGAGACTACGTACGACCGTGACGACGTTCCTGACGCCCAGGCCTGACGAGCATCAGGCGGCATAGGCGCCGCGCAACCGGACCGAGCCGTCTCCCGTGTGAAACTCACCGGCGACCCATGCGTCCACGCCGCGCGCCCCTAGCAAGCGCACGGCACGGTCCGCGTCGTCCGCGGCGACGGCGGCGATCATTCCGATGCCCATGTTGAAGGTTCCCTCGAGTTCGTGCTGGTCGACGGTGCCCAGACGGCCGATCAGCCGAAAGATCGGCTGTGGGGACCAGGTGGTGCGGTCGACGGAAGCCGACAGTGCCACCGGTACGACACGGGCCAGGTTGCGTGCCAGCCCGCCGCCGGTGACGTGGGCGAGGGCGTGTACGTCCACCTCAGCCGCCAGGGCCAGGCAGTCCGGTGCGTAGATCCTGGTAGCGGTAAGCAACTCCGCGCCGAGCGAGCGACCCAACTCCGGTACGTCGCGGTCGAGCGTCCAGCCCGCAACGTCGAACAGGACGTGTCGCACCAGCGAGTATCCGTTGGCGTGCAGGCCGGACGAGCGCATCGCGATCAGCGCGTCCCCCGCCCGGACCCTGTCAGGACCGAGCGTCTCGTCGGCTTCGACGACGCCCGTCGCCGCGCCCGACAGGTCGTACTCGTCCGGTTCGAGCATCCCGGGGTGCTCGGCCGTCTCGCCGCCGATGAGCGCGCAGCCAGCGGCGATGCAGGCCTGCGCGATGCCGTGCACGATGGTCGCGACGCGTTCCGCGACCAGCCGGCCGCACGCGATGTAGTCCGTCATGAACAGCGGCTCTGCGCCGCACACCACCACGTCGTCGACGACCATGCCGACCAGATCGAACCCGATCGTGTCGTGGACGCCGAGTCGCTGGGCGATCGCGACCTTGGTGCCTACCCCGTCCGTACTGGTTGCGAGCAGCGGACGGCGGTAGGCGCGGAGCCTGCTTGCGTCGAACAGCCCGCTGAACCCGCCGATCGCTCCGACCACCTCGGGCGGGTGCGTCCCGGCGACCGACTCCTTCATCAGGTCGACCGCGCGCTCGCCCGCTTCGACATCTACGCCCGCCGATGCGTACGTCCGCCCGTCGCCCCCTTCCCCGCCGATCATGCAATCGCCGTTCGACACGCCGTCACCCGCGGCAGCCGAAGGGTCCATCACAATGCCGCTCCGGCGTGTCGAACGGCGATTGCATGATCGGCGGGTTTGATGGGGTACGTCCCATCGAAGCACGCCCGGCACAGCCGGTCCCTGTCGATCGTCGTCGCCTCGACCAGCCCGTCCAGCGACACGTAGCCCAGTGAGTCGGCGCCGATCGACGTGCAGATCTCCTCGGGCGAGCGGTCGGCGGCGAGCAACTCCTCGCGCTCGGCGAAGTCGATGCCGTAGTAGCACGGCCACCTGACCGGCGGGCTCGAGATCCGCACATGCACCTCCGCGGCGCCGGCCTCGCGAAGCATGCGGACGATCGCCCGCTGGGTGTTGCCCCGCACGATCGAGTCGTCCACGACGACGAGGCGACGGCCGTCCACGGCCTCCCGCAGTGGGTTGAGCTTCATCCGGATACCCAGCTGCCGGATCGTCTGCGACGGCTCGATGAACGTACGGCCGACGTAGGAGTTCTTCACCAGCCCCATGCCGTACGGGATGCCCGACTCCTCCGCGTACCCCACGGCTGCGGGCTTCCCGGAGTCCGGGACGGGGATCACCACATCGGCATCCGCCGGATGCTCCCGGGCCAGCCGGCGCCCGACCTCCACCCGTGTCTGGTGGACCGATCGCCCGGAGATCCTGGTGTCCGGTCGAGCCAGGTACACGAACTCGAACAGGCAGCCCTTCGGGTCCGCGGCAGCGAAGCGGCGGCTGCGCAGCCCGTCCGCGTCGACGGCGACCAACTCGCCGGGCGCCACCTCGCGGACGAACGACGCCCCGACGATGTCCAGCGCCGCCGTCTCGCTGGCAACCACCCAGCCACGGTCGAGCCGGCCGATCACCAGCGGCCGGATTCCCTGCGGGTCGCGCGCGGCGTAGAGGACCGACTCGTCGGAGAAGACCAGTGAGAACGCGCCCCGCAGCAAACGCAGCACCTGGACGGCCGCTTCCTCTAGGTTGGCCTCCGGTTCCGCACCGAGCAGCGCGGTCACGAGTGCGGTGTCGGACGTGTTGCCCCACGCCAGCTCCCGGGCGCCGGTGCCGACCTGAGTCGCGATGACCTCCCGCAGTTCGGCGGAGTTGACCAGGTTGCCGTTGTGCGCGAGCGCGACGGTCCGCCCGTCCACGACTCCCACCGTCGGCTGCGCGTTCTCCCAGCGGCTGCCGCCCGTGGTGGAGTAGCGCGTGTGCCCGACGGCGACATGACCCGTCAGTGAGTTCAGCGTCGCTTCGTTGAACACCTGGCTGACCAGGCCCATGTCCTTGTAGACGACGATCTGCTCACCATTGCCCGCCGCGATCCCGGCCGACTCCTGGCCGCGGTGCTGGAGCGCGTAGAGCCCGAAGTAGGTGAGCTTCGCGACCTCCTCGCCGGGAGCCCAGACTCCGAAGATTCCGCATGCGTCCTGGGGACCCCGGTCCTGAGGGTGAATGTCCTGGGTCAGCCGACCATCGCCGCGCGCCACGCTTTATGAGTGTACGGCCCGACGGGTCGCTCGCCCCTGCCCGTGGCCGCCTCGGCGGCGCGCGTCGCACAGCCCGTAGAATGGTTCGTTGTGCGCCCAACGAGCGTGGGCGTGACATGGATCATGACAACTGGGATGTGAATCCTTCACAATGTGTGGAATTGTCGCTCTCAGCGGCGACGTGTCACCTCAATACGGCCACGAGATGCTCGCGAGGCTCAGCCATCGCGGCCCGGACGGGTACGGGACGGCCTCCGTCGGCGATGCGTGGCTCGGCCACACCCGTCTCGCGATCGTCGATGTCGACGGCGGCGACCAGCCGCTGCGCACCGGCGGTTCCGCCATGGTGGGAAACGGCGAGATCTACAACCACCGGCAACTCCGGCGAAGCCTGCCGCCGGGCGCGTGCCGCACCGACTCCGACAACGAGGTCGCGCTGCACCTGGTGACCAGGTTCGGCCCGGACAGGCTCAACGACCTCTGGGGCATGTACGCGGTGGCAGTGGCGACGGAGGAGCACGGCCTCGTCGTGGCGCGCGACCCTCTCGGGATCAAGCCGCTGTACTGGGCCAGGGTGGACGGCGGCGTCGCCTTCGCCTCCGAGCTCAAGGCGTTCCCGCGGGAGTGGCAGCCTCTCGTCGCGACGTTCCCGCCGGGGCACTGGTGGACCGCCAGGCACGGGTTGCGGCCCATGCACCAGGGCTGGCGACCGCAGCCGGCGACCGACCACGCCACCGTGGGCCCGCCGGCGGAGCCGGACATCGCCCGGATCCGCGAGACGCTCGTCGCAGCGGTGGACCGTTGGTCGATGGCCGATGTCCCCGTCGGCGTGCTGCTCTCCGGCGGCCTGGACTCCACGCTCGTCGGAGCGATCGCCGCGCGGCGGCACGGGCGACCGCTGCACTCGTTCACGGTGGGTCTCCCGGGGTCTGCGGACCTCAAGGCCGCGGAGGAGGCCGCCGACCTGCTCGGCACCGAGCACCACGTGCGCGAGGTGGAGCCGGAGGATCTCGTCGGGCGGCTGCCGCACACCATCCGGTCGATCGAGTCGTTCGACCCCATGCTGGTGCACTCGGCGGTGATGAACGACCTGCTCGCGGAGTTCGCTGCCGAGTACGTGAAGGTCGTGCTGACCGGTGAGGGCGCTGACGAGCTGTTCGCCGGCTACGAGTACCACCGGTCGTACGACGACCCCTCGCAGCTCCACGAGGCGCTGGTCGACGGCGTCGCCGGGCTGCACAACCTCAACCTGCAGCGGTGCGACCGGGTCACCATGGCGCACGGGCTGGAGGCCCGCGTCCCGTTCCTCGACCTCGACGTCGTACGCACCGCGCTGTCGTTGCCCGCGTCGTGGAAGCGACCGACGCCCACCCGGCCGGAGAAGTGGCTGCTGCGCACGGCCTTTGACGGCTGGCTGCCGGACTGGCTGCTGTGGCGGCGCAAGGAGCAGTTCGGCGACGGCACGGGTGCCAGCGACGTGCTTGCGGCCCACGCCGCCGAGCAAGTCGACAGGGCGGCCGTCCGGCGGATCAGATCCGCCGCACCGACCCGGCTGCGGACTCCCGAGGAGGCGTACTACTACACGCTGTTCGCCGAGCACTACCCCGACGTCGACGCCGACGACGTGGCGGGACGCTTCGCGGCGGCCTGACGTCCCGCCGTACGCGCCGTCAGGCCGCCAGCCGGTCGAGGAGCAGCGCCTCGGCGAGGCAGACCTTGCCGAACTGCTCGAGGTGGAGGCTCTCGTCGATGCCGTGCGCTCGCGAGTCGGGATCCTCGACGCCGGTGACAAGCACCGCCGCCCCGGGGAAGACCTCGGTGATGTCTGCGATGAAGGGAATCGTCCCGCCGAGGCCGAGCTCCACCGGAGGCGTGCCGAAAGCCTCGGAGAACGCCGAGCGGGCCGCATCGTAGCCGAACGCCGCGGTGTCCATCTCGCTTGGAGCCGCCACGGCGCCTTCCGTCACCGACACCCGCGCGCCGAACGGCGCGTTCGACCGCAGGTGGGACGTGAGCGCGTCCATCGCGGCCCGCGGGTCTTGGCCCGGCGCAAGGCGCATGCTCACCTTGGCCCGGGCGGAGTCCACGATCACGTTGGCCGCCTCCGCGGTGGGCGTGGCGTCTACGCCGAGCACCGAGACTGCGGGCTTGTTCCACAGTCGATCCGCGATCGACCCGGAGCCGGCGAGCCGGACACCGTCGAGCACCCCGGCCTCCTCCCGGAATCGCGTCTCGGGGTAGTCGACTTCCGCGCCGTCCCGACGGACGAGCCCGGGCACCGCGACGTCGCCCGCCTCGTCGTGCAGCGTCGCCAGCAGCCGGCACAGGGACGTCACCGCGTCCAGCACCGGCCCGCCGTACATGCCGGAGTGCACGGAGTGGTCGAGGACGGACACCTCGACCGTGCAGTCGACCAGCCCACGCAGGCTGGTGGTCAACGCGGGCGTGTCCAGCGTCCAGTTCATCGAGTCGGCCACCACGATCACGTCGGCGGCGAGCCGGTCGCGGTACGCGTCCAGGAACTCGCGGAACGTGGGCGAGCCGATCTCCTCCTCGCCCTCGGCGAACAGCGTCACCCCCACCGGCGGTCTGCCGTCGTACGCGCGAAGCGCGGCGATGTGCGCCATCACACCCGCCTTGTCGTCAGAGGCTCCGCGGCCGAACAGGCGACCGTCCCGTTCCGTCGGCTCGAACGGCGGACTCGTCCAGGCCGCGCGGTCGCCCGTGGGCTGGACGTCGTGGTGGGCGTAGAGCAGCACGGTGGGCATGCCTTCAGGGGCCGGCCACTGCGCGATCACAGCGGGCGCACCGTCCGGGACGGAACAGATCTCCACGTCCGCCGCCCCGGCTCCCCGCGCCAGGTCGGCGACCGTCTCGGCCGAGGCGCGTACGCGGTCAGCGGCGCCGGGGTCGGCGCTCACGCTGGGGACGGCGATCAGCCGCTCCAGGTCAGCGCGTACGGACGGGAGGATCTTCTCTACGGTGGGAAGCAGATTGGCCATGGCTGTCCACCCTAAGGCCCGCAGCCTGCGAGTGGCTGTTCCTGTCGGTCGGCGGTCTCGATCTGAGACGGCTGCCGCGGTGGCGCATGCGCCTGGACCTGTAGGCGCGGGGAGGCCGCACCGGACTGTAACGTCCTTCTGATGCCGCAGCTGGTGATTCTCGACAACGACGGCGTGCTGGTCGACAGCGAGCCGGTAGCCAACCGGATACTGGCCGACCTTCTCACCGAGGCCGGGGTGCCGACCAGCTACGAGGATGCGCTCCGCGACTACATGGGCGGTTCGCTGGGACGAGTCCACGAAGTGGTGCGTGCGCGGACCGGCACAGTGCTGCCCGCCGACCTCGACGAGCGCTACCACGCCCGGCTGTTCGAGGCCTTCCGAACGGAACTGCATCCGGTCGCGGGGGCCGTTGAGCTGGTCGATGCACTCGCCCGCGCCGGCGTGCCGTATTGCGTCGCGTCGAGCGGCACGCACGAGCGGATCCGGCTGGCCCTCGACCGTGTCGGCCTGCTCAGTCGGTTCAGCGACATCACCATCTTCAGCAGCGCCGACGTGGATCGGGGCAAGCCGGCCCCGGACCTGTTCCTGCACGCCGCCACTGTGATGCACGCCGACCCGTCGCGCTGTGTGGTCGTCGAGGACAGTGCGACCGGCGTGCAGGCCGCGCTCGCCGCCGGCATGACCGTGTACGGCTATGCGGGCATGACTCCTGCCGACCGGCTGGCGGGTGCCCACGAGATCGTGACCGACCTGGCTGACCTCCCCCCACTGGTCCTCGGTGACAACGCCGGGTTCCCCGCGCATGACGCCTAGCTACCTCTGCGGCTCAGGCAGTGTTCACCTCGTACGGAGAACGAGGAGATGACCGTCGAAACTGCTAACTTCCACGCAGGATGGTTGGCCGTCGTGAACCATGGGTGAAGGGGTACGGCCGTGGCTCAAGCAGAGTTCCCGGCACCGACCGAGGGCTTCGTCATAACCCACTTCCTCGTGGTCGAGGACCAGGATCGCGCACGGGATTGGTACGAGCGCGTGCTCGGCGCCCGGACGGTGCTCGAGCGTGACCCCGAGGTGCGCTGCTACATGCGCGACCCGGACGGTCATCTCATCGAGGTTGGGCAGACCACCGGCGTCGGCTGATCGGCGAGTTCTCCCCCTCGCTGCGCCGTGGGTGAAGGCGGTGACCGCTGAGGTCTCGGCGGAGCCGGCGGCTGGAGTGGCCGCAGGCGGGGCGGGCTACGGGCCTCCGGCTCAGCGCAGGGGTAGCTGGTGCGACAGATCCGCCCGCTCGCCGCTGGCGCTCAGAGCACCCGTCGCCAGTGCCTCTGGCCACGACACCCGGCCGGTCGCAAGCCGCAGCCAGGTCGTCGCATCCGTCTCCACGACGTTCGAGGGCGTGCCCCTGGTATGGCGCGGGCCGCCCACACACTGCACCGCCGCGTAGGGCGGCACCCGCACCTCGACCGCCCCGCCGGGAGCACGCTCCGCCAACACGTCGAGAAGCGTGCGGACCGCCCGCCGGATCACTTCGCGCGGCACTGCGAGCGGCGCAACATCAGGCACCGAGCGCTCCAGGTCATCGCCATGCACCGCGAGCTCGACGGCCCGAGCCGCCAGGAGCCCACTGAGCCGGATCGGCACGTCGGACTCGACGACCACGGGATCGCCGTCCCCCATCTCGTCCAATACCCCCGCCGCGGCCAGGCAGTTGTCCCGATGCAGCGCGACGAGATCCTTCGGCGACTCCACCGACGCCGCCAGCTTGCGAGCCGCTTCGCCACTGGCCTCGGCCGCATGCGCGCGACGCTCCAGATACTCCGCGACGGTGCGAGCCCTGACGCCGCGGGGTGCGCGCGAGAGGCCCGCGACGGTCCGAGCATCGTCGACCACGTGCGCCGCCAGCTCGGCGACCGTCCAGCCGGGCAACACGCTCGGCTCGGACCACGCCGCAGCCGGCAGCACCGCCAGCCACTCCTGCACGGCCGAATGACCGCTGAGGTACGCCTCGCGCGCCCGTCTCACGTCCGGCTTCGTCCGCGTCACGCAGGAACCATACCTGGGGTCTTGTAGAGAACGAACGTTCCTTTTACTATGGCGTCGATGCCTCGAGTGACCGAAGAACACCGCGAGCGCCGCCGCCAGCAGATCCTCGATGCCGCCCGGCGGTGCTTCATCCGCCAGGGGTTCCACCAGACGTCGATGACCGACATATTCGCCGAGTCCGGCCTCTCGGCAGGCGCGGTGTACGGCTACTTCCGCGGCAAGGACGAGATCATCAGGGCCATCGCCACGTTCGTGCTGAGCCAGATGTCGAGCCTGCTCGAGCCGATCGTCGGCCAGGACCCCCCGCCGCCGCTCGACGAGGCGATTCATCAGGGGTTGACCGCCTCCTACGAGCTCACCTTCGGTGAGAACGGCTTCGCCAAGCTGGCACCACAGGTCTGGGCGGAGGCGCTTCGCAACCCGGAGCTGGCCGAGGTGATTCGAACCCAGTACACGTCGATCCACGATCTGATCACCCATTTGGTGGCGGCCGAACAGCAGGCGGGCCGGATCTCCCCCGACGGCGACCCGGCCGAGACGGCGAAGGTCCTCATCGGCGCGATCATGGGCTACCTCCTGCAGGGAGTCCTGATCGCCAACGTGGACGCCGACTCGTACGCCTCCGGGCTCGCCACTCTCGTCTCATCTCACTACCCAGCGCTAGGAGCGGAACATGCATCCCGAAACCGCCGACAGTGAACTCGACAACGGCTACGAAGAACGCCGCCAAGACGAGCCGCCCACGCCGTGGAGCAAGGCGCTGGGAGTGGCCATCGGGCTGGCCGTGCTCGTCGGAGCACTGGTCACCGCCTTCGCGTGGCCCGCCTCCGAAACTCGGCCCCGTGACGTGCCTCTCGCCGTCGTCGCCCCTCCCGAGACGACCGTCGCCGAGGTGGAACAGCGGCTCGCGTCCGTCATGCCGGGCGCGTTCGACGTCGAACCGGCACGGGACGCCGAGGCCGCCCGCGAGCTCATCACCGACCGCGAGGTCTACGGGGCGCTCGTTCTCGATCCGGCGGGGCCGCCACAGCTTCTGACTGCGTCGGCAGCGAGCCCCGCAGTCGCGCAGTTGCTGGAGAATGTCGTCCGGTCACGGCGAACTGAGACTGGGCCGCAGTCCATCGAGGACGTCGTGCCGCTGCCCGACGACGACCCGCGGGGCGCGGGCCTTACGGCCGCCGCACTGCCGATGACGCTCGGCGGCCTGGCGGTCGGGCTCGGCATGTCGTTCGCGGTGGCCGGAGCACGGCGCGTGGTCGCCGGAGCGCTCCTCGCCGCAGCTGCCACAGGCCTGATCGCCGCGCTCGTCGTTCAGGTCTGGCTCGGCTCATTGGACGGGAGCTACTGGGTGAACGCCGGTGTGATCGCGCTCGCCGTCGCAGCCATCTCGGCTGCGCTCATCGGGCTGTACGCGGCACTGGGTCGACCCGGGATCGGACTGGGCGCCCTGGTCATGCTGCTGCTGGGCAACCCGCTGAGCGGGATCCCGACCGCACCGGAGATGCTGCCGAGTGGATGGGGCGCCTTCGGGCAGTTGCTGCCTCCGGGAGCAAGCGGCACGCTGCTGCGCTCGACCGCGTTCTTCGACGGCGCCGCGGCCGGCGGGCCGCTATTCGTCCTCACGGCGTGGCTCGCCGGCGGTCTGCTGCTTGCCGCTGTCGGGCGCCGGCGCCTCCGTCTCGGGCCTCGCGCGCTGGAGCACGCCTAGGCCTCGTGCCCTGTCACGGCGGCCCCTCCTGCCGTGCGCCGGTCGGCTCCTCGCGAGGAGGTCGGAGGATCCACTCGTAGGCGGCAGCGGCGAGGGTGCCGCCGATGACGGGCCCGACCAGGTACAGCCACAGCTGCTCCCACGGGGTGTCCCCTCCGGCCAGCGTGTTGGCCACGTACGGCCCGAGGGTCCGCTGGAGGTTCAGCGACGCTCCGCTGAACGGCCCGACGACGAACACCGCCGCGGCGACGGACAGCCCGATGACCCATCCCGCCCACGCCGCGTTGCCCCGCGGGTCCACGGCCATCGCCATGATCGCCGTGACCAGGATGTACGTACCGACAGCCTCGGCGAGCAGCCCCTGCCACACGCTGATGTCGTCGGCGACCTGGGTCAGGCCGACGCTTCCTCCGATCTCGGCGACCTGGGTGCCGACGTACGCGAGGATCAACAGCCCGGCGACCACGCCACCGATGAGCTGGGCGACGATGTAGGGGACGACGTCCCTCCACGGGAACCGCCGCACGATGGCGAGCACGATCGTCACCGTCGGGTTGATGTGCGCCCCCGAGATCGGCCCGAACGCGTACACGGCGATGGCGATGGCGACCGCGAACGACAGGCCCACGAAGCCGAAGCCGGCATAGGTGAGCTCGCCGGCGTGAAAGAACGCCGCCACCACGGCGCCCGCACCGAACAGGGTCAGCAGAGCCGACCCGACCACCTCGGCGGCAAGCCGGCGGCCCATGTCCGAGTCCATGACTGCAACCCTCCTGCCTCGTTGGCAACCGGGAGTTACGGCTCAGCGAGCCACCCCCGTGGCCGTTGATTCACCAACCTCGACGACCTCAAACGACCTTCATTCGTACGCGCCGCCGTTGCTCTGCGCACCGCAGGGAAGCGCTTCCTCACGGTGTGCAGAGCAAACGCACCGTGAGTGGGGGGAACGGGGGATCAGGGACGGGACGGCTCCGCCCCGGAGGCACTCAAGACAGGGCGAACCGGGCGGGAAGGGTGCGCTCGTGCGCTTCGCGCAGCTCAGCCAGCGGAACCGCGAAAAGGCCGCGCACGGACAGCGCCGGACCATCCTCAGCGCCGCCGTCCACGACACCGATGCGCTGGTACGGGTACCCGCGGGCCTCGCACAGCTCGTGGAACGCCCCCTCGTGCGCGGTGTCGACGGCCACGATGGCCCGGGCCTGGGACTCGGAGAACAGGAAGACGAACGGGTCGATCCCGTTGGGGACGGCCACGCTGGCGCCCACGCCGTACCGCAGGCAGGACTCGACCAGTGCCTGGGCCAACCCGCCGTCCGACAGGTCGTGCGCCGCGGCGAGCAGCCCCTCGCGAGCGCCGGCGATCAGCAACTCGGCAAGGTCCCGCTCTGCGGCCAGGTCCGCGGCCGGCGGAGTGCCGCCGAGGTGCCCGTGCACCACGTGCGCCCACTCCGAGCCGCCGAACTCGTCCCGCGTCGCGCCCAGCAGGTAGACGTGCTGCCCCTCGGTACGAAACCCGGAGGGCGTGCGCCGCGCCACGTCGTCGAGCACACCGAGCACGCCGACGACCGGTGTGGGCAGGATCGCGGTCTCCCCCGTCTGGTTGTAGAAGGACACGTTGCCGCCGGTGACCGGCAGCCCCAGCGTCCGGCACCCGTCCTCCAGGCCGCGCACGGCCTCGGCGAACTGCCACATCACAGCCGGCTCCTCGGGGGACCCGAAGTTCAGGCAGTCGGTGACCGCCACGGGGCGCGCTCCCACGCTGGCCACATTGCGGTACGCCTCGGCAAGGCCGGCCTGGGCGCCGCGGTACGGGTCGAGCTTGGCGTACCGGCCGTTCGCGTCCGTGGCGACCGCGACCCCGAGCCCGGACGTCTCGTCCACCCGGATCACGCCCGCGTCCTCGGGCTGCGCGAGCACCGTGTTGCCGAGCACGTACCGGTCGTACTGGTCGGTCAGCCACGCCTTCGAGGCCAGGTTCGGCGACGCCGCCGTCCGCAGCAGCGTGTCCCGCAGTTCCGCGCCGGTCGCGGGCCGGGGCAGCGTCCTCGGGTCGTCCGACTGCAGCGCGTCCTGCCACGCCGGCCGGGCGTACGGCCGCTCGTAGACCGGGCACTCGTGGGCGACCGTCTCCGGCGGCACGTCCACGATCTGCTCGCCGCGCCACTCGACGGTGAGCCGTCCGGAGTCGTTGACCTCCCCGATCACGTTCGCCTCGACGTCCCACTTCCGGCAGATCCCGAGCACCCGCTCGATCGCGTCCGGAGCGACGATCGCCATCATGCGCTCCTGCGACTCGCTCATCAGGATCTCCTCCGGCGTGAGCGAGGAGTCCCGCAACGGCACCCGGTCCAGCGTGACCTGCATGCCGCCGTCTCCGGCCGACGCGAGTTCGGACGTCGCGCAGGACAGGCCGGCGCCGCCGAGATCCTGGATGCCGACGACCCCGCCGGACGCATACATCTCGAGGGTGCACTCGACCAGCAGCTTCTCGAGGAACGGGTCGCCGACCTGGACGCTCGGCCGTTTCGAGCTCCCGTCCGAGCCGAACGTCTCCGACGCCAGCACGCTGACCCCGCCGATCCCGTCCCCTCCGGTCCTGGCGCCGTACAGCACGACGAGGTTCCCGGTGCCGGACGCGCGGGCGCGGTGCAGGTCCTCGTGCCGCATGACGCCCACACACAACGCGTTGACCAGCGGGTTGCCGGCGTACGTCGGGTCGAAGGACAGCTCACCGCCGATGTTGGGCAGGCCGAGGCAGTTGCCGTACCCGCCGATGCCGGCCACCACGCCGGGCAGCACCCGGGCCGTGTCCTCGGCTTCCAGCGGGCCGAACCGGAGCGAGTCCATGACCGCGACCGGCCGCGCGCCCATCGCGAGGATGTCGCGGACGATCCCGCCGACGCCGGTGGCGGCGCCCTGGTACGGCTCGACGTACGACGGATGGTTGTGCGACTCGATCTTGAAGGTGACCGCGTACCCCTGGCCGATGTCGACGACGCCGGCGTTCTCCCCGATGCCGGCGAGCAGCTTGCCGACCGGAGTCTCCTGCGGGAGGTCGCCGAACCGGCGCAGGTGCACCTTGGAGCTCTTGTACGAGCAGTGCTCGGACCACATCACCGAGTACATCGCCAGCTCCGACGAGGTCGGCCGGCGGCCGAGGATCTCCCGGACGCGGAGATACTCGTCGTGCCGCATCCCGAGCTCGGCCCACGGCTGCGGCCGGTCCGGCGTCTCCTCCGCGGCCTTGACCGTGTCGACGCTCACGCCCGAACCCCCGTCGCTCCCCTCGCGTTGATCATGGGCGGTCTCTGGTCTCCGGCGCCGGAATAGCCGAATCGCCCATGATCAACGCGACGATGGAGCGGAAGAAGGGCAGGCCGTCGGCCGTCGGGCCGGTGAGCGGGTCGATCGCGTGCTCGGGGTGCGGCATCACGCCGACGACGTTGCCCCCCGCGTTGGTGATGCCTGCGATCTCGCGGTACGACCCGTTGGGGTTGCCGCCCAGGTAGCGCAGCACGACACGGCCCTCGCCCTCGAGTTCGTCCAGCGTCCGCCGGTCGGCGACGTACCGGCCCTCACCGTTCTTCAGCGGCAGCACGATCTCCGAACCGGGCGCGAACTGCGAGGTCCACGCCGTCGACCCGTTCTCCACGCGGAGTCGCTGGTCGCGGCATACGAACCGGCGGCCGGCGTTGCGGGTCAGCGCCCCCGGCAGCAGCTTCGACTCGCACAGCACCTGGAACCCGTTGCAGATGCCGAGCACCGGGAGCCCGTCGCGGGCGGCATCCGCCAGCGGCCCCATGACGGAGGCGAAGCGGGCAATCGCGCCGCAGCGCAGGTAGTCGCCGTACGAGAAGCCCCCCGGCAGCACGACCGCGTCGACGTCCCCGAGGCCGGCCTCCGCGTGCCAGAGGAGCACGGCCTCGCCGCCCGCGGTCCGCACGGCCCTGGCCGCGTCGCCCTCGTCCAGCGAACCGGGGAACGTGACGATGCCGATGCGCACCTCAGCGCTCCGACTGGTGGCCGTCAGGGCGGACAGGGTCCTCGACGCGAACCGTGAAGTCCTCGATCACCGGGTTCGCCAGCAAGGTGCCCGCCGCGCGTTCCACTTCCGCGATCCGCTCCGGCGTGGCCTCGCCGGTCAGCGCAAGCTCGAACCGCTTGCCCTGCCGGACGGAGGCGATGCCGTCGAAGCCCAGCCGACCGAGCGCGGCGTGCACGGCGTCGCCCTGCGGGTCGAGGATCTCTGGCTTCAGCATGACGTCTACGACGACGCGGGACACGTGGTCTCCTGGTGCGGCGGTCGGACCGGACGCTGTCAAGCGTACCCACGCTCGGCCGGCTACTGAGTTGTCAGGCTCGCCGGCCGGGCCGCAGCAGGTCAGCCAGTTGTCAGGCCTGACAGGTCGAGGGCGCGGCGGCCGGTAAGGCGCTCGTAGGCCTCGAGATACCGCTGCCTCGTCCGCTCGACCACGTCCGGCGGCAGCGGCGGCGGTGGCTCCCCGGACGCGCGGTCCCAGCCCGACGCCGGCGAGGCCAGCCAGTCGCGCACGAACTGCTTGTCGAACGACGGCGGCGCCCTGCCTGGACGCCAGCCCTCCGCCGGCCAGAACCGCGACGAGTCGGGCGTCAGCACCTCGTCGGCCAGGACGAGGGCGCCGTCCGGGCGGCGGCCGAACTCCAGCTTGGTGTCGGCCAGCACGATGCCGCGCTCCCGCGCGATGCGCTCCCCCAACTCGTAGACGGCGAGCGTGTGGTCGCGCAACTCGGTTGCCACGTCCGGGCCCACGAGCCGCTCGACATAGGCGAGATCGACATTCTCGTCATGCCCGCCGCGCTGCGCCTTGGTCGCAGGGGTGAAGATCGGGTACGGCAGCCGGGACCCGTCCACCAACCCGGTGGGCAACTCGATCCCGCACACTGCCCCCGTCGCCTGGTAGTCGGCGAGGCCCGAGCCGGTGAGGTATCCGCGGGCCACACACTCGACCTGGACCATCTCCAGGCGCTCGCACAGCATCGCGCGGCCGCGCACCGCTTCCGGCACGTCGGTCGAGACCACGTGGTTGGGCACGAGATCCGCGAGCCGCTCGAACCACCACAGCGTCATCGCGGTCAGCACGCGGCCCTTGTCGGGAACCGTTGAGGCGAGCACGTGGTCGTACGCCGAGATCCGGTCCGTGGCCACGATGAGCAGCCGGTCTGGGCGCCCGTCCGCGACGTACAGCTCGCGGACCTTGCCGGAGTAGACGTGCCGGTACCCGGGCACCTCGGGCGCGCTCACCCGGGCGATCCTCCCTTACGCCTGGCGCCCGAAGGCGGCGAGGAGCCTCGTCTGGGGGTCGGCGTCGGCGGCGGTTTCGACATGGGGCCCGATCAGCCCGAACCGCCGCATCAGCGCCTCCCGCTCACGGAACCAGGTGGCGCACTCCTCGACGAGATCCGCGGGCAGCCGGGTCTCGCCGCCGGTCGCGTACGCCAGGTCCCATGCGTGCACCAGGTGGTCGGCGAACATCTGCATCAGGTACTCGGACGCCGACTCGTCCCCGTAGGACAGGTGGACCGTCCGCGCCGTCACGTCGGGCTCGCTCGCCGCCGCCCGCGCCGCGGTGACCGCCGCGCTCCAGGCGGCGACGGGGTCGTCTCCCAGTTGGTCGCCGTCGAAGACGTTTCCCACCTCGGCCATCGTCCTGCCCTCGAGCAGCGGCGGAGCCCAGAGGTCTTCCACGGTCACATGGTTGACCAGTGTCCGGACGTCCCACTCCGCGCACGGGGTGGGACCTCCCCACTGGTCGGGGCCAACCGACCGCACCCGCGCGTCGAAGACGTCGCAGGCACGCACGTAGAGCTCACTGGCATCCGTCATGGCCTCTCCAGGATCAGGTCGAGGTGTTTGCCGCAGGCCGCGCAGGTCTCGGTTCGATTCTGTCGCACCGGCCAGGGACCTGCCATGCTCGCCCCGAGTTCGCCGGGCAGACTACGAACTGGGACTCTGTGCTGCCCGTCGACCCGCATCGGCCTACCCTGGCCGAAGCCGCTGACCCGAGAGGAGCCGCATGCAGGTCGCAGCGATCGTCGTCTCGCTGGCGCTCACGCTCATCGCAGTTCCACTGTTCGGCCGCGCCATCGCCCGGATGACCAGAGTCATCCGGCTGGGGCAGCGGGAGCGGGCCCGCGGTGCCGAGCCTGCTCGGCGGGTGGTCACCATGCTGCGCGAGACCGTGGGTCACACCCGGATGCTCAAGTGGACGTGGGTGGGCGTCGCGCACTGGTTCGTCTTCGCCGGCTTCATCCTGCTGTTCGCCACCCTGGTGACGGCCTACGGGCAGCTGTTCGACGCGCGGTTCGCGCTGCCGCTGATCGGGCACTGGCGTCCCTTCGAGTGGATGGTCGAGCTGCTCGGCTGGCTGATGCTCGTCAGCATCGCCGCCTTGATCGTCGTCCGGCTGGTGCGCCACCCCGCGCGCGTGGGCCGCACGTCCCGGTTCGCCGGCTCCACGATGTGGCAGGGCTACTACGTGGAGTGGACGATCGTCGGGGTCGGCCTGTGCATCGTCACCCTGCGCGGGCTCGAGTACGCGCTCGGCGAGGGCGACCGGACCCACTTCCCGCTGACGTTCTGGCTCGGCGAGCTGTTCGGCGGGGCGTCCACGGGAGCGCTGGAGACCTCGGTGTACGGCGTCGCCGCGGCCAAAATCGTGATCTCGGTGGCCTGGCTCATCGTCGTGGCGATGAACATCACGATGGGCGTGGCCTGGCACCGGTTCCTCGCGTTCCCCAACATCTTCTTCAAGCGCGAGGCGGACGGCTTCCCCGCGCTGGGGGCGGCGAAGCCGCTCACGATGAACGGCGAGCCCGTCGACTTCGAGAACCTGGACGACCTCGACGAGAACGCCTCCCTCGGGGTCGGCCGGGTCGAGGACTTCTCCTGGAAGGGCCTGCTCGACTTCTCCACCTGCACCGAGTGCGGGCGCTGCCAGTCGCAGTGCCCCGCCTGGAACACCGGCAAGCCGCTGTCGCCCAAGCTGCTGGTGATGGGCCTGCGCGACCATGCGTACGCCAAGGCGCCGTACCTGCTCGCGGGCGGGCGCAAGGACATGATGGGCGAAGAGCAGGCCAGCCCCGAGCAGCTCTCCGACGTCCCGGCCGAGGCGCTGGCCGAGGCCGAGCGGCCGCTGGTCGGCCCCGGCGGGGACGGCGGCGTCGTCGACCCGGACGTGCTCTGGTCATGCACCCAGTGCGGCGCCTGCGTCGAGCAGTGCCCGGTCGACATCGAGCACGTCGACCACATCCTCGATCTGCGCCGCTACCAGACCCTGATCGAGACCGAGTTCCCGTCCGAGCTGAACGGGCTGTTCAAGAACCTGGAGCGGTCGGGCAACCCGTGGGGGGTCAGCGGGTCGCAGCGGTTGGAGTGGGCATCCAGCCTGCCGTTCGACGTGCCCCGGCTCGGGGTGGACGTCGACTCCCTGGACGACGTGGACTGGCTGTTCTGGGTCGGCTGCGCCGGCGCGTTCGAGGACCGGGCGAAGAAGACCACTCAGGCCGTGGCGGAACTGCTGCACACCGCCGGGGTGTCGTTCGCGGTGCTCGGCGAGGGCGAGACCTGCACGGGCGACCCTGCGCGCCGGTCCGGCAACGAGTTCCTCTACCAGCAGCTCGCGCTGCAGAACGTGGAGACCCTGCGCGAGGCGAAGGCCGTGCGGGTCGTCGTGACGTGCGCGCACTGCTTCAACACGCTGAAGAACGAGTACCCGCAACTCGGCCTCTCGGTCGAGGTCGTGCACCACACCCAGTTGCTGAACCGGCTGGTCAGGGAGGGACGGCTCACGCCGGTCGCGCCCCCGGACGGGTCGGTGAACGGGCGTGCCGTCACCTACCACGACCCGTGCTTCCTCGGCCGCCACAACAAGGTGTACGAGCCGCCGCGGGAGCTCGTGGGCGCCTTGCCCGGGGTCGAGCTTCGCGAGATGACCCGCACCGGCGAGCGGTCCTTCTGCTGCGGCGCGGGCGGCGCCCGGATGTGGATGGAAGAGCGCATCGGCAAGCGCATCAACAGCGACCGCACCGAGGAGGCACTGTCCACGGGCGCCTCGGCGATCGCCATCGGCTGCCCGTTCTGCCGCGTCATGCTCTCGGACGGGCTCACCGAGGCGCAGGCCGAGGGCCGTGGCGAGGGTGTCGAGGTGCTCGACGTCGCGCAACTGCTGCTGGCCGGCGTGCGCCGCTCCGAGCCGGATACCGCCGACTGAGCGCCCCGGCGCGCCCGCGCTATGCGTCTGCGGGCCCACCGGAGTGTGTCACGGCCGTCCGCGAGCTCCCAGGAGCGCCCAGCGTGATGGTCAAAGTCGAACGCAATGATCGAAGCGGCGTGATCAAGCTTTCTCCGCCGTCTCAGTGCAGTTTTGATCATCACGCTGCCAGCTTCCGTGACGCCAGCGCGGGGGTCGGGTGGCGGCTGCCGC
>JBMCTR010000001.1:0-18515 GCA_048622955.1 Actinomycetota bacterium | reverse complement strand
ACGAACCAGCGCGGTGGAAGTCGTGGTCGCGTTCGTGGCATAACCTTGTCCCTTCATGGCAGGTAGAAGTGGTGTGGGTCAGGAGCCGCCTGATCCGACGTGTGTCGCGTCCACCCGGTACGCAGCCGGCACCGTCCGGATCGCTGCGGGCGCGAAGCCCTTGGCGATCAGCCAAATCGCAAGGACCATCTCCTGCACTGCCAGCGGAAGGGCCAACAGGATCTGAGCCGCGCGGAACGGCTCCATAACCTCCAGCAGCACCCCGGCCCCGGCCGTCCAGTACAGCATGGCGGCCACCATGCCCCAGCCGGACAGCCATCGGGGGACGAGCCTGACCCTGTACAGCAGCCAGTTGAAGATCAGCGCACCGAGCGGGAAGACCGCCGTGTCGAGGACGGCATGGCCACTCCAATCGCGGGCGGCGAGGAGCGCATCGCCCAGCGCCTGAAGGTGCTGAGCGTCGGCGGAGCTTGCCGACACGAACTGCTTACCCACCGTCAGAAGTGTCAGTAGGCCGGTGGTTCCAACGAGCAGCACCATGCCTTCCACCGCCCTGACGACGACGTATCCCAGGCTCAGGCGCTCGGAGAATCGTCTCAGCACGGGGTAGGCGGCAATGGGGATCGCGGCCACGGCGGCTGCCATGACGAGTTCGAGGAACGCTCCCGCGATCACTCGATCAGGGTTGCGGCCGATCCACTCGAGATAGTCGTCGGAACGGTCGATGAGTGGCTGCTCCACCACCGCGGCGACCAACCCGGCCAGGGTCGCCGCGATGAACAGGCCGCCCACAACCCGGGCGGTGGTCCGGTCTGTCATGGCTGCTCCTTTCGTCATGGGCGACGGTAGGCCGCCTTCCCGGCGCAGTCGCCGGTCTGGGCGACGATCGGCGCCCCCTCCTGGAGGCCGACCCAGCCGTGATCCGGACCCGGGGCCCTCCGTCTTCGGACGGAGGCCGGAACCGTCCCTGGGACGGGAGACCGGCCGAACCTACGGGCGTACGCTGAGGCGGTGTTGAGCACGCCCTCGGCCGCACGTCCGGCGGCGCCGCCGGACGTGCGGCCGAGATGGCGGCTACGCGGCCCGTTCGCCCAGTGGCCGCGTACGGCGGATGCGGCACTGGCCGCCGCCGTGTTCCTGCTGTCGGTCTTCGTGTCCGCGACGCCCGACGGGGACGTGGCGATCCAACCGATCGGTGCGATTCCGGCGGGTGTCTTCCTGATCTCGGCGGTGGCGGCAGGGGCCCTCTACTGGCGCCGCCGTGCGCCGCTGGTTGCGTGGGGAGTGGCCATGATTGGCTCGGCCGCCTCGTTGGCGGCCGGTTACGAGAGCGTGGTCGGTATCGCCGTCATTGCGTTGTACAGCGTAGGCCGCTATGTCCCAGCGCACCGGTGGAGCTACGTCGCCGTCGCAGGCACCGTCGGGCTGGCGGCATTGGGCGATCTGGTCGCAGGCGTGCCGGCAGCAGACAGCGCGGTCGGGCTGCTGGTCACCGTCCTGGTGTGGTACGCAGGACGGCGCATCCGGTTCCGGGGCGAGCGTGCCGCGCAACTCGAACACGAGCGTGCGGCCGAGGCGCGCAGGGCTGTGGTGGAGGAACGCACCCGGATTGCACGCGAGCTGCACGACGTGGTCGCCCACCGGGTGAGCATGATGACGGTGCAGGCCGGTGCTGCCAAGGTCGTCGCCATGGAGGATCCGGCAGGCGCCCGGCGGGCGATGGAGGCGGTCGAGAACACCGGACGCAAGGCGCTCGATGAACTCCGCCACCTGCTCGCCGTGCTGCGTCCTGAGGCAGGCGGCGACGATCTGGGGCCTCAACCCGGCCTCGCCGACCTTCCGCGGCTGGTCGACCAGCTCCGGGAAGCGGGCCTGGACGCTTCGCTGACGACCTCCGACGTACCGGCGGATCTCCCCGCCCGGGTGAACCTGTCGGCGTATCGCATCATCCAGGAAGCACTGACCAATGTCCTCCGGCACGCCGGACCGGGCTCGCGCGCCACCGTCCAGCTCAGCAGGGACAACAATTCCCTGGTCATCAACGTCCTCGACGACGGCCGCGGAACCGCTACGCTTGCCGAGTCGGGTCACGGGATCGTCGGCATGCGCGAGCGGGCACTGCTTCTCGGTGGAGACCTGGCGGCGGGGCCGCGCCCGGGTGGTGGCTTTCAGGTCGTCGCCCGCCTACCAGTGCGAGAGGAGCCGGCGTGAGCATCCGGGTCTCCGTCGTCGACGATCAGGCGCTGGTACGCGGCGGCTTCTCCATGGTGCTCGGCCACAACCCCGACATCGAGGTCGTGGCGGAAGCGGGGACCGGGGTCGAGGCGATCGAGGTGGCACGTACGCACCGTCCGGACGTGATCCTGATGGACATACGGATGCCCGAACTGGATGGTCTGGAGGCCACAGCCAGGATACTTCAGGAAGCCGACTGGCCGGTCCGGGTGTTGATCCTCACCACGTTCGACCCGGACGAGTATGTCTACCGGGCACTGCGCGCCGGCGCGAGCGGTTTCGTCCTCAAAGACATTAGACCCGAGGAGCTTCCTGTCGCGGTACGTACGGTGGCTGAGGGTGGTGCCCTGCTGGCCCCCTCCATCACCAGGCGCCTCATCGGCCAGTTCGCCACGCGGCTCGCGGTCGACACCACCATGTCGCGCCGCCTGGAGCGCCTTACCGACCGGGAACGCGAGGTGATGACGGCGGTCGCGCGTGGACTCAGCAATGCCGAAATCTCCCGGGAGCTCTTCATCGGTGCGACCACGGTGAAGACACACGTGTCCAGCATCCTCACCAAGCTGGGCCTCCGTGACCGCGCCCAAGTCGTGATCTTCGCGTACGAGAGTGGCCTCGTCGAGGCTGGCGACGGCGATATCGGTCACTGAGCTGACGCACGCACGGGTGCGTGGGCGGGGCCGGTGGCCTGGTGCCAATCCACAACGTCGGACGTTGTGGATTGGCATCAGCGTCAGGCGGACGACTCCAGGTAGCGCAGGGCGGACTGTTCGTCGATCACCTCGGCGTACTTGGCCTGCAGGTCGAACAGGTTCGCCTCGTGCGGGCCGGGGTCGCGGTCGGCCACGGCGTCGCGGACGACGAGCGGCACAAACCCGTGCTGGCAGGCGTCCACGGCGGTGGCGCGCACGCATCCACTCGTACTGACGCCACCGATCACCGTCGTGTCCACGCCGAGCGCCGTCAGCGTGGACGCCAGCGACGTGCCGAAGAAGCCGCTCGCGTACTGCTTGACCACCACCGGCTCGCCGGAACGCGGCGCCACCTCCGGCATGATCCGGCCGGCCGGCGAGTCGCCCACCAGTTGCCGCAGCGCACCCACCTTGCGGAAGAACACGCCGCCGTCCGCGCCGCCCGCCGCGTACTCCACCCGGGTGTGCACCACCGGCACACCGACCCGCCGGGCCGCCTCCAGCAGCCGCGCGGCGCTGGCCAGGCACGTCTCGCCGCCCAGGTAGAGCTCCGAGCCCGGCGTGAAGTACGCGCGCACCAGGTCCACGAGCAGCAGGGCCGGCCGCCGGCCGGGCTCCAGCCGGTGGCCGAACCCCGCTGCCGCGTAGTCCTCGCGAAGCCGGTCGTCCGTCACAGCGGCACCGGCGGCTTCGGCGCGGGCAGGCCGGTCTCCTCCTCCGCACGCTCCAGGATCTGCTCCAGCGGCGGGCCCATGTCGAACACCGGGAGTTCGGCGGGCCGGTCAGCCCGCAGCGCCGCCCGCAACTCGTCCGTAGCCGCCGCGTCGACGACCCCGTCGGCGTCGCACACCACGCCGTACTCCCGCGCGCCGTCCACGGTCACCAGGCCGCGCTTCACCTCGAGCCCGACGAGCGCGGGGTCGCGCTCCAGCGGGTCGCCCCAGCCGCCGCCACCCCAGGTGACGAAGTGCAGCAGGTCGCCCTCCGACACGGGCACACCGTGGATCTTGCTCGGCAGCATCTCGACGGTGCCGTCCGCCCGCTCGATCCACTTCCGCGCGCGCGCACCCGGCTTGCCGCCGTTCACGCCCCACGGGTAGGTGAGCCACCGGTCGTCGTGGATCGCGATCTCGCCGTCCTCCAGGAACCGGTACGCCACATCGACGCCGTTGCCGCCGCGGTGCAGCCCCGCGCCGCCGGTGTCGGCGACGGTCTCCCACCGCTCGATCCGCATCGGGTAGTACGACTCGAGGTACTCGCACGGGATGTTCATGAAGCTCGGCCACAGCGAGTGCCCGTCCGGCCCGTCGCCGATCGGCCGGCCCGGGATGCCGCCGAAGCCGATCGAGTACAGCTGGAACGACTCGCCCTTGCGCGCTCCCTCGCCGTACCGTCCCGAGTACATGAAGTGCGGGGACGACGAGAAGCCCGCGGCGTTCAGCAGGCTCGGGTTGGTCTGCCCGAGCAGCCCGCCGAACAGGTCGAAGACCCGGCCGATGCCGTGGTTGCGGGCGTTCAGCGCGGCGGGGTACTCCGGCTTCCAGAACGAGCCCTCCGGGATCTTCACATCGATCAGCGGGTAGTAGCCGTCGTTCCACAGGATCTGCGGGTCGGCCACCGTGATCATGTAGATGCCGAAGAACATCCGGATCAGGTTCTCGTTGAGGTAGTAGTTGACCGGCCCGCGAGCCTGCGGCGAGCTGCCGGTCAGGTCGAGCAGCACCTTCTCGCCGGTGCGGGTCAGCGACATCGTGAGCTGGTACGGGCCGTACCCGACGCCGTCGTCGCAGATGTAGTCGGTGAACGACAGCGTCTTGCCCTCTTCGAAGACCACCTCGAGCAGCGTCTTCATCGCCCGGTAGTTGCGGTCGAGCAGCGCGTCGAGGGCCGAGACGTAAGTGTCGACGCCGAACCGGTCGCACAGTTCCTGCACCCGGCGGCCGGCCGTCCGGCACGCGGCGACGATGCCGTTGAGGTCGGCGCGGTTCCAGTCCGGCTTGCGCACCTGGTTGAGGATGATGTGCAGCGCGTCCTCGTTCAGCTCGCCGGACCGGTAGAGCTTGAACGGCGGGATGACCACGCCCTCCTCGAAGATCGTCTCGGCGTCCGCCGGCATCGACGAGGCGGTCTTGCCGCCCACGTCCGACATGTGGCCGAACATCGACGCCCAGCCGACCACGCGCCCGTCCACGAAGATCGGCATCACGACGAGCCAGTCGTTGGCGTGGCTGATCGCCGCGCCGCAGGAGTACGGGTCGGACGTCAGCAGGACGTCGCCCTCCTCGATCGTCTCCTCGAAGTTGTCCAGGAAGTCCGGGATCGACAGCCCGAACTGGCCCACGACCATCTTGCCGCTCGGGTCGCCGATCAGCGGAAACTCGTCGTGCTGCTCGCGGATGCCGGGGGAGAGGGCGGTCCGGAACAGCACCTCGTCCATCTCGTACCTGGCGTTGCGCAGCGCGTTCTCGACCAGGTCGAGGGTCACGACGTCGACATCGACGTGGTTGAAGGGCGTGGGGTTCGTCTCGATGACCTTCGCCATGGTTCACGCCTCCTGCGTGGGACGGATGAGCAGGCTCCCGGACGGGTGCACCGTCGCGGTGTGCCCCGGGAGCACGAGGGTGGTGGAGTCCATCTCGGTGACGATCGCCGGGCCGGGCACCGCGTCGCCGGCCCGCAGCAGCGTTCGGTCGAACACATGGGCGGTGACCTCGCCGCCGTCGACCCAGATCTCCGTGGTGCTTCGCTTGGCGTGCGACGGGTCGCCGTCGCCGGTCTCCAGGACGGCCGGGGTGACCCCCGGTCGCGGCCCGCGGGCCGACGCGCGGGCGTTGACCAGTTCGTGCTCGTTGCTGAGCAGGAAGGAGAACAGCCGCTCATGCTCCGCGTCGAAGGCCTTGCGCAGCGTCTCGAGGCCGGCCTGCCCGTTGAGCACCGACTCGTCGACGTCGATCGGGATCTCGAAGCCCTGGCCGTGGTAGCGGACGTCGACCTGGAAGGTCACGGTCTGCTCGGACGCGGGCACCCCCTGGGCGGCGAGGGTCTCCCGTACCCTGTCGGCCAGCTCGCCGAGCAGGTCGCGCAGCTCGGCGTCGCTGAGCTCGGAGAAGATCTTGATGTACGTGCGGGCGGCCTCGTCCTGCACGCTCGTCGTCGCGTCCCCGTACGCGCACAGGACGCCCGGCGACGGCGGGATGATCACGGGCCAGGCACCGGTCAGCCGCCCGAGCGCGTTGCCGTGCAGCGGGCCGGCCCCGCCGAACGCGACGAGCGCGAAGTCGCGCGGGTCGAACCCCTGCTGGACGGAGACCAGGCGGAGGGCACCGAACATGTTCTCGTTGACGATGTCGACGATCCCGGCGGCCGCCTCCTCGACCGACTGCAGGCTGGTGGCGTCCGTGATGGTCGCGACGGCCGACCGGGCGGCGTCGCGGTCGAGGCTGATCTCCCCGCCGGCGAGCTCCGGGGGCAGGTAGCCGAGCACGACGTTCGCGTCGGTCACGGTCGGCTGCTCCCCGCCGGTGCCGTACGCCGCCGGGCCCGGGACCGCTCCGGCGCTCTGCGGGCCGACCCGCAGCGCCTGGGTCAGCGGCGGGACGTGGGCGATCGAGCCGCCGCCGGCGCCGACCGTCCGGACGTCGACCGAGGTGGCGCGGACGTTGAGGTCGCCGACCGTGGTCTCCCGGCCGATCCGGGGCTTGCGGTTCTGCACCAGCGCAACATCGGTGGACGTGCCGCCCATGTCGAAGGTGAGGAAGTCGCTGAACCCGGCCTGCTCGGCGGCCCACACCGCCCCGGCCACGCCGCCGGCCGGACCGGACAGCAGCAGCGAGACCGGGTTGGACTCGGCGACGTCGGGGCTGGCCAGGCCGCCGTCGCTGCGCAGGATCGCCAGCTCGGCGTGCACTCCGTTGCTGCGCAGCTGGCCCGCCAGGTTGCCGATGTAGCGGGACACGTTCGGCTGGACGTAGCTGTTGGCCACGGTGGTCACCGTGCGCTCGTACTCCCGGAACTCGGGCAGCACGGACGACGACAGGGACACCGGGATGCCCGGCATCTCGCGCTCGGCAAGCTTGCCGATCCGCCGCTCGTGGTCGGAGTTCGCGAACGAGTTGATCAGCGAGACGGCCAGCGCCTCGATGCCGCCGTCCCGTAGCCGCCGCAGCTCGGCGCCCATCGCCTCGTCGTCCAGCGGGGTGACGACCGACCCGTCCGAGCCGATCCGCTCGACCGCCTCGACCGTCAGCTCCAGCGGGGCCAGCGGCTCGGGCTTGGGCCAGATGATCCACCCGGCGAGCCCGCCGGGCACGAAGGACCGGGCGATCTGCAGGATCTGCCGGAACCCCTTGGTCGTGACCAGGCCGACCTTGGCGCCCTTGCCCTCCAGGATCGCGTTCGTCGCGATCGTCGTGCCGTGCAGGATCGCCCCCACCTGGTCGAGCGTGATGCCCGCCTCGTCGCAGACCTTCTCGATGCCCCTGAGCACCCCGACGGACTGGTCCTCCGGCGTCGAGGCGGTCTTCGCCTCCCACATGCGCCCTGTGGTCTCGTCGATCAGCAAGATGTCGGTGAACGTCCCTCCGACGTCCACGCCGAGCCGGTATGCCATGTGTCCCTCCTCGTTGGAGCACGGTGTGGCGGGCTAGATGACGCCTGCCTCTCGCAGGCGCGTGACCTCGTCGTCGGCGAGGCCGAGGAGGCCCCGGTAGACCTCGTCGTTGTGTTCTCCGAGCTCCGGGCCCGGGTGGCCGACCCGTCCGGGCGTCTCGGAAAGCCGCGGGAAGACGTCCTGCATCGCCATGTCGCCGAACTGCGGGTGCGCGACCCTGACGATCGACTGCCGCGCCGCGAAGTGGGGGTCGGCCAGCATGTCCTTGGCGCGGAAGATGCGCCCCGCGGGGACGCCGCCGTCGGCCAGCAGCTCGAGCAGGTCGTCCGCCTTGTGCTGCCCCGTCCAGCGGGTGATGATCTCGTCCAGTTCGTCGGCGTTGGCGCCGCGGGCGCCGTGCGTCGCGTACCGCTCATCCGCGGCGAGCTCCGGCTGCCCCATCAGCTCGGCGAGCCGCCGGAACACGGTGTCCTGGTTGGCGGCGACGAGGATCGCCTCGCCGTCCGCGGTCGGGTAGACGTTGCTCGGCGCGACGTTCGGCAGCACGGAGCCGGTGCGCTCCCGCTGGTAGCCGGCGAGCTGCCACTCCGGGACGAGCGACTCCATCAGCGCGAGCACCGCCTCGTAGATGGCCGAGTCGACGATCTGCCCGCGTCCCGTCCGCTCGCGGTGGTGCAGCGCGACCAGCGTGCCGACGCAGGCGAACGTGGCCGCCAGCGAGTCGCCCAGCGAGATCCCGGCGCGGGACGGCGGCCGGTCCGGCTCGCCCGTGACGTACCGGATGCCGCCCATCGCCTCGCCGATCGACCCGTAGCCCGCCCGGGACGAGTACGGCCCGGTCTGGCCGAAGCCGGTCACCCGAGTGACGATCAGCCGCGGGTTGATCTCCCACAGGTCGTCCGGCCCCAGCCCCCAGCGCTCGAGCGTGCCGGGCCGGAAGTTCTCGAGCAGCACGTCGGCGTCCGCGACGAGGCGCCGGACCAGGTCCTGGCCCTCGGGCTCGCGCAGGTTGCAGGTCACCGACTTCTTGTTGCGGGCCACGACCGGCCACCACAGCGACATGCCGTGCGGCTTCTCCCGGCCCCACTGCCGCATCGGGTCGCCGCGCTCCGGGTCCTCGACCTTGATGACCTCCGCGCCGAAGTCGCCGAGCAACTGGCCGCAGAACGGCCCGGCCAGCAGCTGCCCCAGCTCGACGACGCGGACGTCGGAGAGCGGCGGTCCCGCGGTGCCGGTGCTGTCTCTGCTGTCCATGCTGTTCGTGCTGTCCATGCTGGTTACGGCGCTCCTATAGCGGTGGGTACGGCGGCTGCGGTTCAGGGGGCTGCGGCCGCGGGCCGAGCAGCTCCGCCCGCGCGGCGAGCAGGTGGCTGCGCATGACGCACTCGGCCCACTCCGGGTCGCGGTTGCGCATCGCGGTGACGATCTCGAGGTGGTGCCGGGAGCTGCGCTCCATCGCGGCGTCGTCGAACGTGTGCAGGGTGCGGTGCAGGACGACGGAGTGGACCAGGCTGTTCACCACGCTGGACAGCGACGCGCCGCCGCTCGCGGCCTGCACCACGCCGGCGTGGAACAGCCCGTTGAGCTCGTACACCCTGTCCAAATCGCGGTCCGGACCCGCGGCTGTGGCCGCGGCGTGCGCGGTCGCGATCTCCTCGAGCTCGTCCAGCGCCTCGACCGTGATGCGCTCCGCGGCCCGTCGGGCGGCGAGCCCCTCGACCTGGGCGCGTAGCGCGAAGATCTCCTCGAGCTCGACGGGCGACCACGCCACGACGCGGGCGCCCTTGTTCGGCGTGACCTCGACCAGGCCCTCGGCCGCGAGCAGCCGCAGCGCCTCCCGCACCGGCGTCCGGCTGACGCCGAGGGTGGCGGCCAGCTCGACCTCGCCCAGCCGGTCGCCCGACGCGTACTGGCCGCTCAGGATCAGGCGGCGCACACCGTCGACCACGGATTCGGTCTCGGTCGTCACCGGCCCCTCCCGACCTCTCGCCGGCCGCTGAATGCATGCACCTTAGGGCGGCAGCGGGCGAAGCCGCAAGACTTGGGGTCTGACAGACCGCGTATTGCATACATTTCGCCCCGGTGGTACACCTGACGGCATGAGCTCAGGGCAGGTCCAGGTGGTCGAGGTCGGCCCGCGGGACGGGCTGCAGAACGAGTCCGCCGTGGTGCCCACCGACGGCAAGGTGGCGTACCTCGAGGCACTGGTGGATGCCGGGCTGCGCCGGATCGAGGCGGTGAGCTTCGTGCACCCGGACCGGGTGCCGCAGATGGCGGACGCGGAGACCGTGATGGCGCGCGCGCCCCGGTGGGACGGCGTGAGCTATGCCGGCCTGGTGCTCAACCGCCGCGGGCTGCAGCGCGCCCTCGACACCGGGGTGGATGAGGTGAACGTCGTCGTGGTCGCCACGGACACGTTCTCCCGGCGCAACCAGGGCACCACCATCGACGAGGGCCTGCGGGTCGCCGAGGACGTCGTCGCCGGTGCGGCGGACGCCGGCCTGTTCACCACCGTCACGGTGTCGGCGGCATGGGGGTGCCCCTTCGAGGGAGAGGTCCCGCTGCAGCGCGTGGTCGACATCGCGCGCCGGGTCGGCGCCGGGGCGCACGAGGTTGCCCTGGCCGACACCATCGGCGTCGCCGTCCCCGCGGACGTCACCCGCCGGCTGGACGCCGTCCGGGACGTGACGGACGTACCGCTGCGCTGCCACTTCCACAACACCCGTAACACCGGGTACGCCAACGCGTGGGCGGCCGTACAGGCCGGCGTCGCGGCGCTCGACGCGAGCAGCGGCGGCATCGGCGGCTGCCCGTTCGCACCGCGGGCGACCGGGAACATCGCGACCGAGGACCTCGTGTACCTGCTTTCGAGGTCGGGCGTCGATACCGGCCTGACGCTGGAGGACACGCTCGGGCCCTCCGCGCTCGTCGGCGAGCTGCTGGGCACCCAGCCGCCCGCATTGCTGCCGCGGGCGGGCGGCTTCCCGTCGGAGGAGGAGTCGGCGGCGTCCTGACGGGCGTCCTCGAATGCGGACAATCCGGCGCCTCGAACGGCACTTGCATGATCGGCGGATGCTCAGGGGGCTAGCGAGGGGAACCTAGGAGTGCGGCTGGGAACTCCAGCGTGCTCATCTGGTGCAACTCCCGGAAGAACGAGATCTCCTCCCAAGCGAGTCGCGGGTTGACGCCGAGGTGCTGCCGCGCACCGGCAAGGTAGTCGATGCTGTGCCGTTCGGACCCGTCCGCCTTCTCCGCGTCGATGAACTGATTGAGTGTTTCCTCCTGGTCGAAGTTGAACAGCTCGATCAGCGTGCGGCAGAAGTAGGTGAAGCCCAGGTACTCGCCGGCCAGCCGCTGCAACGTGCGGAACTGCTCCAACTCCGGGCTGTCCGGCATGGGCAACTCCAACGCCGACGACTGGTCGAAAGCGTCATCCCGCATCAGGCATCTGCCTTCGACCGAGTCGGCCCCCGGGCAGCGGTCGATCACGAACAGCGCTTTCAGTACCTCCGTCACCTGCGGTTCCAGTGGGATCGGCCGCACCGCCGACACCACTGCCTGCCACTTGCCGCGAATCTCGCGATGGACGACGGTCTTCGTGACACGCGTCAGATCCTGTGGAGCAGCGGCTTCGGTCATGTGGTCCAGGGCTCGGATGACGTCGCGGGCCAGGCCCGCCGACAGGCAATGCGCCAGTGCGACGAACGGCTTCGGCACGTTGCTGATCCGCTTACCCACGAGAGTGACGGTCTCCGCCATCGACAACTGGTGCACGTGGATGATCTCGTCGAACGCGCTGTCGAATACGTCGCGGAAGGCGAGCCCACGCTGTTCGAAACTGGCCATCGCGTCCTCGGAGACCGAGACCACGAACAGGACGTCGGAGATCGTGAAGACGCCCTTGATCTCGTTGAGGAATGTCTTCGCCCCCTCCTCGCCCTCGAGCTTGTCCAACTCATCGATGCAGATCACGATCCGGAAGTCGTCGCCCGGGTTCTCACGGCGAATCTCCGTCAGGAGCTTCTCCATCCTCTGGGTGATCTCGGGAACGGTCAGCGGATGTTCGACCTCCGAAACGGTCCCGCTCCTGTCCAGTTCCACGGCGAACGGCAGATAGCTGCCGGCGCCGACCTTGGTGCCCGCTGTCCAGCCGGACGCCTTGGTGCGCTGGTAGCGGAGCCGCCGGCGGTCTCGCAGAGCCATGGTGACGGACTCGGGCGTGATGCCGGTGTCGCCACTGATCGCCGCGGGCGGTATGGTCCGCAGGCCTACCAGCGAACCGGCGGCGGCCAGCAGGGTGCCGCCAAACACCAGTGCGACCACCGAGTCCTCCGGCTGCGCCACCAGCAAGCCCAGGCCTTGGACCCCGAGACTCAACGACACCGCCATCACCGCTGTCAGAACGAATATCTTCGAGAACTTGGTCACGGAGGCTGGCGTACGCAGTGTGGTTCGCAATGCGATGATGAGGCCACTCAAGAACGAGCTTACGGCGACGACCAGGAGTGCAAGCCCGGAGGCTACCTGCGCATTGAGCCACTCGAGCCGGCCAGAGGCATAGAGCAGGGCAAGTGCGCTGAGCAGCGCGACGCTGCTGCCTATCAACAACGCGTACTTCGTCGCCGTCGACGTGGGCAAGATGCGGATGCGGAACGAGAAGTAGGTCTGCGGCTGGTCGAAATAGGGGTACGAGAACTTCTCCTCGAAGTTCAGCCGCCTCCCCATCCAGATGCCGAGCCCGGCGGCCACGGCTACTCCCACGAGGGCAAGCACGAGCGGGAGGGCGCCACCGAGGCCTTGCAGCCCGACCGTGGCAAGCCCCGTCAGCCACACCGCGATTCCCGCGCCTGCCAGCACGACCGGCAGGGCTACGGTCGCCATTGCCCACAGGCGGCGGAGGCGCTCACCCTCTTCGGGAGGCTGGCCGGCCGTTGGCGAGACTCCCTGGCGGTCCAGCCACGACGTGCAAATCACATCGTGCAGGAAGAGGAGGAACTCGCGGGGCACATACTCGACGGGGGCAGAGACATGGACCTGGAACAGTTGGAATCGCTTCTGCGCCGCCGCCATGACCAACTCGACGTTGCGGAGGGCGGTGGTTTTGCCGCTGCCCCTCGGCCCGGCGACGCCGATGCTGCCGCCGGGCATGCGCCCCAGCAGCTGTCCGAGAGTCTCGAGCCTCTCGGTCCGGACGAATGACCACCGGGTGACCGGGCTCCGTAGTTCCGCGGTGTCAACGTCCTCGTCGAGACGTCGTCGGTAGTTCCAGTCCTGCTTAGCCTGCTTCTGACGCTCCCTGTTAAACCACAACCGGAGCGACGGGATCATGGCCTGCTCGACGAACGCAAATTGCAGGCTTTCGATCGCGGCGCGGATCGATTTGTCGATATCCCGCCAATTAGGCGTGATCGTGATCAGGTGCGGTGACCGGGGACGGCCGCTGGAATCGACGCCGAGCCTGCTCAGCGGACCGTTCCTCGGCTGATTGCGGCTGCGTTCGATGAGGCGCGAGCGCCGGCGGTACAACGCGCGCAGGCTCTCAATCTTGCCCGTGACGGCGGCCATATGCTGTGCCTTTTCCGCCGTGAGCTTCTCGATGAGCTCCTCCCTGGAAATCTTGAGAGGCTGAGCCTGATGTTTGATCAGTTGATGTTCGGCGGCCTGTCTCACGGCCTCCTGAAACGCGTGCTCCAACGCGTCGTGCAGTGAATCCGGGACATGGGCGGCTGCGTCCATACGCTCCCTCCCCACGTGGCACTTTCTTTGATACACCGGCGCACGGTCACGTGCCAGGGTGATCGGGCGGGAACGGCCGCGCCCACGAAGCTCAGCGGGTGGCGATCACCCGGCAGGGAGCCCCGGAGCCGTCCTCCCACGGCACTGCGCCGACGAAGGCCACCGCTCCCCGTGGAGGGATGCTTCCAAGGTTCGCCAGGCTCTCGATGCCGTACCGCCCGGTGGCGAGGAACTCGTTGTGGACGGCGAAGTCGCTCGAGTCACCCGGGTCGAGACTCATCGTGTCGACGCCGATGCCGACGGGGTCCCGGTTGGCGACGAGCCAGTCGGTGGCGTCGGCGGAGAACCCCGGGAAGTTGAGGTCGGGAAACCCGAAGCCGCCCCGGAACGCCTTGGCGTCGTCGACCTTCTGGTCCCACCCGGAGTTCATGCACACGAGCGCTCGTCGCGGGATCCGCCCGTGCCGCCGCTCGTACGCGATCAGGTCGTCCGGCGTGACCGTCGCGTTCGGGTCGTCCATCGCCTTGGCGGTGATGTCGATCACCACGATCGGCGCGACGAGATCGGACGGGTCAAGTTGGTCCACCAGCAGGTTGCCTTCGTCGAAGTGGCCCGGTGTGTCGATGTGGGTGCCGATGTGCTCCTCAAAGGTCCATCTCTTGGAGAAGAAGCCGGAGGTGTCGAAGTCGTTGACGACCTCGTCGAAGACCGCCGGCGGCCCGAAGAACGACGGGAACTCCCGCACCAGCCGATGCGTGAGGTCGACGGTGCGCCCGGCTCCTCGCACCATGGGTGCGGGCGCGGTGGGCGCGGACCCGGCGGCGGCAGTTCCAGCGGCCGCGGTCCCGGCGAAGGCGGCTCCTCCGACGAGTGCAGCCGAAGACCGGAGCAGGTTTCGGCGTGTGACCGACCCCGAAGGCTCCGCTGCGTGGCCCTCTGCTGCGTGATTGTGGTGGTGATGGTGGTGACCGGTGGCGACAGGAGCGCACATACCTCCTCCTCGAATCGCTCGTTGACCGATGCCGTTGCCTCGGAACGCTAGTCGCTCTGCCGATCACGGCATAGACCCCGACACCCGTCGGGACGACGTCCGTTTCCGCTCAGGCCGTCGCCGCGCGCGGTCCCGGGCATTCGGCGTGTCGAACGGCAATTGCATGATCGGCGGGGTCGGGGGGAGGCTTGGAGGATGGATCGGCTTGCTGCCGCAGCCGCGGTGCTGTTGCTTGCCCTCGTCGCAGGCTGCGGCGGCGGCGGCGATGTGGGGACGGACGCTCCGACGTCGATCAGCGTCACGAGCTCGGCGTTCGAAGAGGGTGAGCCCATCCCGGCGGTCCACTCCTGCCAGGGCCTGGACGTGTCGCCGCCGCTGGCGTGGTCGGGCGTCCCGACCGAAGCGGCGGCGCTCGCGCTCGTCGTCCACGACCTGGACTCTCCTGGCGGACCCTTCTTCCACTGGGTGGTGACCGACATCGACGCCGGAACGATCTCCGTGTTCGAGGGCGGGGTGCCGTCCGGCGGCGTGCAGGCCGAGAACAGCGCGGGCGTGGCCCGCTACGTCGGCCCGTGCCCGCCGAGCGGGACGCATCGCTACCGCTTCACGATCTACGCGTTGTCGCAGCGGACGGGGCTCAGCGACGGGGCGCCGCTCAACGAGGCGCTCGATGCCATCGGCGCGAACGTCATGAGCCGGGGAACGCTGACCGGCACCTTCTCGGCCGAGCCCGAGTGAAGGCGGCAGCCGGGGCGCCTGGTGCCTCCGGCCGGCCGACGAGGCGGCTCAGCGGCGCCGGCTGATCGCGACGCCGAGCAGGCAGAGCGATCCGCCGATCATGCCCAGCACGGTGGGCAGTTCGCCGAGGATCGCCCACGAGAGCGCGATCGCTATCGCGGGCACTGTCAGCGTCGTGGCGGTCAGCCGTCCCGCATTCGTGCGCGCGAGCGCGTAGGCCCAGGTGGTGAACGCGATGGCGGTGGGGAACACGCCCAGGTAGACGACCAGAGCGAAGCCGCTGCCCGGCACCGTCGCGGTCTCGGCCACGAACCGCGGCGCGAACGGCAGCAGTACCACGGCACCGGACGCCGCCCCGAGGAAGGTGGCGGTGAACGCGTCGATGCGGCGCAACGCGACCTTCTGCGTCAGCACTCCGAACCCGTACAGCACCGCGGCGAGCAACCCGAGCGCGATGCCGATCGCATCGTTGGCCGTCCCGCCGCCGGAGCCGCCGATCCCGATCAGGATCACGCCGGAGAACGCGATCGCGATGCCGACCAGCAGCGGCCGCGGGAACCCCTCGGCCAGGAACAGCCCGGCGAACACCGCGACCAGGATCGGTGCGACGTTGACGAGCATCGCCGCGGTGCCCGCGTCGAGGTGATGCTCGGCCGTGTTGAGCACCACGGTGTACGCGGCGAACCACGCCGCCCCGTAGACGGCCACCAGCAGCAGGGCCGTCCCTCGCGGGAATGGCCGGCGGTAGCGCAGCGCGATGGCGCCGAGCACGAGCGCAGCCACCGTGATGCGGCCGAACGCGAGGGCGCCGGGGGAGTACGTGTCGGCCGCCATCCGGATCCCGACGAACGCCGAGGCCCACAGGACGACCGTCACGAGTGCGGCCAGTGCGGCCTTGTAGTTCGGAGCGGTGGCGGGTTCGGGCGCCGGGTGTAGGTCGAGTCGCGTCGTCACACCGGCAATCCTGAGGGACGGCAATAGATTAGGACAAGCGAATATTTCTTCACGACCATTAAGCATTGCTGTATCATCAGCCGCATGCTCGACGTACACCGGCTCCGTGTCTTCCGGGCCGTCGTGACCACCGGATCCGTGCACCGGGCCGCCGAGAACCTCGGCTACACGCCGTCGGCCGTCAGCCAGCACCTCGCCGCCCTGCAGCGCGAGACGGGGCTGCGGCTGGTCGAGCGCAACGGCCGTGGCATCGAGCCCACCGGCACCGGCCGGGTGCTCGCCGAAGAGGCGGCAGGGGTGCTCGAGCGGCTGTCCGCGCTGGACACCGTGGTCGCCGGCCTCCGCGAGGGCCGCGTGGGCAGCATGTCGGTCAGCTACTTCGCCTCGGCCGGCGCGGCGTGGATCCCTCCGGTCGTCGCGACGCTCACCCGCGAGTTCCCGAACCTGCGAGTCGACCTGCGGCTGCTCGAGCTTGCCGACGAGGCGCAGGAGCCGCCGGACGTGGAGGTGTACGTGAAGGGCGCGCCGTCCGGGCCGGTGCGCGGGTACGACGTGCACCCCCTGCTCGAGGAGCCGTACGTGGTGGTGCTGCCCGAGACGCACCGGCTGGCCGGGCAGGACGCCGTCCCGCTGCGCGAGCTTGCCGACGAGCCGTGGGTCGACAACGACTTCTCCCGCGGAGCCTGCCGGCAGGTCGTGCTCGAGGCGTGCTCGTCGGCGGGGTTCAGCCCGGGTTTCCGGGTGGAGACGCACGACTACCCGACGGCGATCTCGTTCGTGGCCTCCGGCGTCGGCATCACCGTGCTGCCCCGGCTGGGGATCAGCACGATGCTGCCTGCGGGGCTGGTCGCGCTGCCCGTCGTCGACCCGACACCGGTCCGGCACGTCGCCGTCCGGGTGCGCGAGTCGTTGCGGGACCACCCGGCCGCACGCCGGTTCCTCGAGTTGCTGCGCGAGCGCGTCGGCTGAGCCGCGCGGCCTCAGATGTCCACGGGCAGCGAGGGCGGCAGCCCGAACGGCTCGAAGTGGTGCGCGCCGATGAACGAGGTGATCTCGCTGACGCGCCCCACAGCGGCTCGATGAGGCGGGTGCAGGCGGCCTCATCGCCCTCGCGCGCCCGGTCCAGGTCGGGATCGGCACCACGGTCCGCGGCTGGGTCGGCCGTCCGCAACGGGGCATCGCTCACGCGACGATTCTGCCCATGGCGAGCGAATTACCCCCGGGCCGCATGGGAGCCGGTGGATGCCTTGCTACCGTGCCAGCCGTGGTGAACCCTGGCCGCGGCTGGCCGCGCGTGGTACGCGGCTTCCTGCTCTCCGGCGGATGCCTGGCCCTGTCGCTCGGAGCGCACGTCGCCGCGGGCGGTAACGTGCATGTTCCGCCGATCATGGTGCTGTACGGGTTCGTGCTCTCCGCGATATGCATCGCCGCGGCCGACGCCCAGCGGGGGTTCGGTGGCATCTTCGCGGTGATGGCGGTTTCTCAGGTCGTACTTCACCTCGTGGCGAGCGGCGGAGGGCACCACGGGGCATCGGCAACCGCGGTCACGCCCGACCTGGCCATGGTGCTTGCGCACACGGGCAGCGCCCTCGTCCTCAGCGCGATGCTGGCCTACGGTGAGCGAGTCCTGTGGGCGCTGTGCTCGTTGCTCCTCCAGCCGCTGCTCGCGCTCGTCGTGCAGCACCTGCCGGTCCCGTCCCGGCCGCGTGCGGTTGGCGGCTTCCCCGAACCGGTCCGGCTGGGCGGGATCTTTCCTGCGGGCGGCGCAACCTGGCGTGGTCCTCCTGCTCCTGTGAGCTGATCTTTCTTCCCACCATCGCCGGTGCCTGCAGTACCGGCGTGGTGTGCCGTGTTCACGGCTCGATCCAGCTGACGATTTCTGCGGCCGTGCGCCGCAGCAGCAACCTACAGGAGACTGACCATGCGTACCTTTCAACCGAGTTTCGAGACCGCCCGGCGAACCCGGTGGTCCGCCCTTGCGGCCGGCGTCGCGGCGCTCGTCCTGGCATCCTGCGGATCGGATGACGCCACGTCCGACACCGCGCAGGCCATGACCGAGTCCGGCAGCCTGCTGGCCGTCGAGGAAGCCTGGGTGCAGGCCGCGGACGGGGGGATGACGGCTGGGTTCGGCGTGCTCGTGAACACCGCCGACGAGGACGTCCGGGTCGTCGCCGCCGAGTCGTCCGCTTCGGCGACCGTGGAGCTACACGAAGTGGCCGCGGTCGACGGCGAGCAGACGATGCGCGAGATCGACGGCGGCTTTCCCGTCCCCGCCGGAAGCGAGCATGTGCTCGAGCCCGGCGGCGACCACTTGATGCTCATGGACCTCACCGCGCCGGTGCAGCCGGGCAACAGCGTCGATGTCGTCCTGACTCTGGAGGACGGTACCACGGTCGAGTTCACCGCCCAGGCGAAGGACTTCTCGGGTGCCGACGAGGAGTACGTGCCCGGCGAGTCCTCCGACGCCGAAGGCAGCGGCGATGACGAGTGAGCGAAGCGCTCGGACCCGGCTCACGCGGCGCGGTTTGCTCGCCGGCGGAGCCGCTGCGCTGGCCGGCGC